>JBOHBE010000247.1:0-4081 GCA_050698235.1 Gaiellales bacterium | reverse complement strand
CGGCTCGAGCCGTTGATCGCCGCCAAGGTCGACACGCTGGTCGGGGCGCTCCTCGAGCGGGGCGAGGTCGACCTTGTGGGCGAGCTCGCCCGCCGGCTGCCGGTGTCGGTCGTGTGCGACCTTCTCGGCGCTCCCGCCGAGGATCACGCGCAGCTCGAGGCGTGGTATGCGGACATGCTCCACCGCGAGCCCGGGCGGCCGGAGGTGACGGACGTCGCCGAGCACGCGACGCGCGAGATCCGGCGCTACATCGTCGATGCCGTGACCGAGCGGCTGCGCTCGCCGCGCGGCGACCTTCTCAGCACGATCGCGGCGGCGCACGGCGAGGGCCGGTTGTCGATGGACGAGGTCGACGGCATGTGCCGCCTCCTGCTCCTCGCGGGCGTCCACACGACGTCGTCGCTGATCGCAAACGCGCTCATGTTGCTCGAGGACCGCCCCGACGACCGCCGCGCGCTCGGTGCCGACCCGGCTCGCATCCCGGACGCGATCGAGGAGCTCCTGCGCTACCTCGCGCCCGTGCAGTCAGGAGCGCGCGTCATGACCGACGAGGTCGAGATCCACGACGTGAGCGTGCCGCGCGGAGAGCGCGTCCTGCTCCTCTGGGCGTCGGCGAACCGCGACGAGCGGCGGTTCCCCGACCCGGACGTGCTCGACCTCGGGCGCAGGCCGCTTCGCAACGTGGCCTTCGGGGAGGGGATCCATTTCTGCCTCGGCGCGCCGCTCGCCAGGCTCGAGGCGAGGATCGCGTTCGAGGCCCTGTTCACGCGCATTCCGGAATATGAGATCGTGGGCCCCGTCGAGCGACATTTCACGTTCCTCGAGCGGGGGATCGCACGACTCCCGGCCGTGGTGCAGGGCAGCGCTTGACAGTCCGGGACCCGGCGCCTATCGTCGGAGCCTGTCCGTACAAGAGAACATGTCTGGAGGGGGAGTGGAGGCCTCAGGAAGGATCGATCGCCAATCGCCCGTGCCGTTCTACTTCCAGCTTGCGGCGATGCTGGAGCATGAGATCACGGGCGGGCGGTGGCAGGCCGGCGCCCAGATCCCGTCGGAGCCCGACCTGTGCACGGCGTTCGGCGTGTCGCGATCCGTCGTCCGGCAGGCGCTCCAGCGGCTCGAGCAGGAGGGCTTCATCGTCCGCCGCAAGGGGCACGGCACGTTCGTCGCCGAGGCGCAGCCTCGCTCCTGGCTCCTCCAGTCCGCCGACGGGTTCTTCCAGGACGAGGTCGACAGGCGCGGCCGGCGCGTGACGTCGCGCATTCTCCGCCTCGAGCTGGCGCCTCTCCCGAAGTGGGCGGCCGACGCGCTCGACGTGCCCGAGGACTCGGGCGGTGTCACGATGGAGCGCCTCCGCTGGGTCGACGGCCAGGTGGCGCTGCACGTGTCCGACTACCTGCCCGAGCGGCTCGCCGACACCGTCCTCGGCCTGAAGGACGACCACAGCGAGTCGCTGTACGAGCGCCTGCGGCGGCTCGAGGGGCTCGAGGTCGCCGGCGGGCGGCGGGCCGTCGAGGCCGCGGCCGCGGGCCCGAAGCTCGCGTCGCTGCTCGAGGTCGACCGGGGCGCGCCGCTGGCGTTCATCGAGTCGGTGCTGTGGGACCGGGCGGTGCGCCCGTTTCACTGCTTCCAGTCGTGGCTTCGCACCGATCGCATCCGGATCGAGATGGAGGTCGCGTCGACCCGGCGCGCGGCGGGCGAGATCCTGGCGGCCTGGCCCGACGGCGCCTCGGGCTGACTATGCCGGGAGCGTTGTGCGTGCCTGAAGCTCGGCGCAGTACGTTTCCAGCGCGAGCCAATCCGACAGGTCGCGAAGCCATTCCTTCGAGTAGCCGACCTGATACGCCCGCATGAGCTGCGAGTGCGGGATCGCTTCGAAGCGTTGCTGGAACGTGTCGAAGTCCCCGTAGGCGGACAGGCTCCGTCCCGGTTGCTCGAGCAGCCATTCGCGCGCCGACGCGTAGACCTCACGGAAGGCCCCGGCCTCGGCGCCGGCGAGGTTCGACATCGGCTCCGCAGTCGCATCCCGTTCGGCGATTGCCAGCACCCAGGACCGCAGAGGCTCCATGTACTGCTCGATCTCGGCCAGGATCCTGGGCTCTTCGGCCGCCGCGTCCGCCTCGTCGGCACCTCCGAGGCGATGCGAATCGCGCAGCATCTCGAGCTCTAGGCCGCATCGCAGTATGCCTATTCCTGGGTTGCGCCAGGCGCTCATGATCCCCTCCTGGATGACCCCCAACGTCGCCTGAAGTTCGGCCTGCTCTTGGCGGTCGTCCATCTCGCCCAGGTGGACCGCGACGGAGGTGATGCAGACGTAGAACGTGTTGAAGAGTGGGAGGAGGACGGTGCCGACGTCCACAGATTCGTACAAGCTCGGGAACCGAACCGGCCAGCTTGCGACCGCGTCTCCAGCCTGGTCAAAGAAGTTCCGAGCCCGCGCGAGCAGGTTGTTGAGGTCGTTCTCCGGCTGCCAGTACACGACCTCCGTGGCCAGGGCGAAGAGGTCGTTCAACATAGCCGCGCTCCGTTCGACAGCCTCGAGCCGCCACTGCTGGCGATCGTTCTGAACTTTCTGGGCGCGCTCCTCCCGGCCCTTGCGGATCGTCTCGGCGATGTTGAAGCGGCCTTCGACGAGAAACACGAGCAAGGGCAGGACGAGGCTGCCCGTGACGAGCCGGAACGTCTCCGACTCCAGGTAGCTCCAGAGCTGGAGCGAGAGCGACTGACCCGGATGCGAGGCTCGGTAGATGAAGAGCCCACATCCATTCAGGACGACGATGAGGACGAGCAGAAACAGCGCCCAGGGGCCGGGCCGCGCGAAGCTGAGCACCGCGGTTCCCCCGACCCGTTGTCTCACCGACGAGAGCACGCGCTCAAGACCTCCAGACGCCGGACTCCAACGTTAGACGATCACGGGATCAACCCAGCGGGCGCGGGCGCGCCTCCGCGGCGGCGATCTTGGCGACCTTGCGGGCCGACGCACCGCCCTGGAACTCGGACTCGAGCCAGATCCGCACCAGCGACTCGGCCAGCTCGGCCCCGACGACGCGCGCGCCGAGCGTCATGACCTGGGCGTTGTTCGACTTTCGGGCCCGCTCGGCCGAGTAGGCGTCGTGCACCTGGGCGGCGTAGACGCCCGGGACCTTGTTGGCGGCGATGGCCATGCCGATGCCGGTGCCGCAGATGAGGATCGCGCGCTCGTGCTCGCCCCGGGCGACCGCCTCGGCCACGGTGAGCGCCACGTCGGGGTAGTCGGTCTCCTCGCCCGCGGCCGCCCCGTAGTCGGCCACATCCGCGCCCGACTCGCGGAGCATCGCCACGAGCCGCTCCTTGAGCGCCACGCCGGCGTCGTCGGCACCGATCGCGATGCTCATGCCGCCGCCCTCACCGACTCGATCACCTCGCGCAGGCCCGAGACGGCCGTCGCCGCGCGGCCGACGAAGACGCCGTCCACCCCCGCCGCGAGCAGGCCCGCGATCTCGCCCGGCCCGACGCTCCCGCCGTACAGGATCCGCAGGTCGCCCTCGCGCGCGCCCGCGCGCCGCCGGACCTCGGCGACGACGCTCGCCACGCGCTCCGGGTCGGCCGCGGTCTCGGCGCCGATCGCCCACACCGGCTCGTAGGCGATGACGACGTCGGCGGCGGACGGGAGCAGCGCCAGCACCGCGGCCGCCTGGCCGCCCACGATCGAGGCGGCGGCGCCGTCGGTCTCGTGCTCCTCCCCGACGCAGACGATCGGCTCGAGCCCGCAGCGGACCGCGGCGTGCGCCTTGCGCGCGACCATGTCGTCGTTCTCGCCGAACAGGTGGCGGCGCTCGGCGTGGCCGATCTCGACGAACGTGCACCCCAGCTCGCGCAGGACGGCCGGCGACACGCAGCCGGTGTACGCCCCGCTCTCCTCCCAGTGCGCGTCCTGCGCGCCGTACCGGACGGGCGAGCCCGCGAGGAGCTCCCGGGCGGCGGCGAGCACGGGGAACGACGGCAGCACGAACACCTCGACGCCGTCGAACTCGGCCGCCGACGCGGCGAGCTCGCGCAGGTAGCCGATCGTCTCGGCGTAGCCGAGGAACATCTTGAGGCC
>JBOHBE010000246.1:0-3582 GCA_050698235.1 Gaiellales bacterium | reverse complement strand
GCTGCGTCACGCTTTCGCGCATTGCGCAAGATTCCCCACTGCTGCCTCCCGTAGGAGTCTGGGCCGTGTCTCAGTCCCAGTGTGGCTGATCGTCCTCTCAGACCAGCTACCCATCGAAGCCTTGGTGGGCCATTACCCCGCCAACCAGCTAATGGGCCGCGGGCTCATCCAAGACCGGAAGCCTAAGCTACCTTTGGTACCAGCCCCGCAAGGCCGGCACATCATCAGGCATTAGCCAGCGTTTCCACTGGTTATTCCTGTGTCTAGGGCAGATTACCCACGTGTTACTCACCCGTTCGCCGCTCGAGTACCCCCGAAGGGGCCTTTCCGCTCGACTTGCATGTGTTAAGCACGCCGCCAGCGTTCGTCCTGAGCCAGGATCAAACTCTCCGAGAACAGGTTGCGAAATCGGCCTCCACCGCCACGAGGGCGGCTTCAACGACCGGTCTCTGACCATGAAGGAGAGTCTGCGGCCGGGGCAAGCCCCGACCTGCTCTCAAAGGCCGGTGCACCCATCGTGAACCGCCCGAGGGCGGCCGCGGAGGATGACCGGCAGGTTCCGCTACCCGCCGAAACGGGTGCGGACGAACCCGACGTCAACCGACCGCAGCCACCTGTAGAGGCCCGGTCGATTGCCAAACTGCTGAGTTTTCAAAGACCACGCGCGTCTTGAGCGCGACCTCGAAGCCTAGCGAACCGCTTACCCAAGCACAAGTTGGGACCGTCGCGCGGTCGCCAGAAGGTGTGGGCTGAGGCCCAGGAGCTCCGGAATCCGCTCCAGTGCTCGCGCCGCGTCGAAGACGACCGCACGCGCCGCCGGATCGGCAAGCCGCTCCTCGAGGTCGGCGAGCGCGAACGCGATCCCCTCGACGCCCACGAGATCGACCATCTCGAGCCCGGCGGCCCGGATCTCGTCGCGAAACTCGTCCGGCCGGTGGCAGTACCCACTGAACGAGCCGTCGTAGAGCGGCTGGAGCCGGCCCGAGCTCTCGGCGACGGCGACCACATCGTCGATTGCCGGATACGTCTTGGCCAGGCGCTCCGCCACCTGGCCGTGCAGCCGCGGGGCCCAGCGCGAGATCGCGACGGCGAAGATCGGGCCTCCGGGCCGGACGACCCTCGCCGCCTCGACGAGGGCGGCCACGCGGTCGGCCGGAGTGGCCAGGTGGTAGATCGGGCCGAGCAGGAGCGCCGCGTCGACCGACCCGTCGGGCAGGTCGAGGGCGCGCGCGTCGGCGATCGCCGAGTCGATGGTCACCCCTCGCACCGCGGCGTCGGCCGCAAGCTGCTCGGCGTGGAGCTCGACCAGGTCGCGATGATGGACGGTGTATCCGCGCTCGGCCAGCCAGAGCGAGTAGCGCCCCGGCCCGCCGCCGATGTCCGCCACGATGGCCGGAGCCGGCGGGAGGTGGCGCTCGACGATCTCGCACGTCCGGGCGAACTCGACCTGGCCGAACGGGCTCAGCAGACGGTCGCGCTCCTCGCCACGGCCGTAGTGCTCGTGGATCTCGCCGTCGGTCGACACCTCTACCCCGCGACGTGGGCGAACCGACGGCCGACGCGGAGCTCCGCGCCCGAGATCCGGGCCCGAGGGACGTCGAGCTCGTCGGGGCCGAGCGGCTCGCCGTCGAGACGCACCCCGCCCTGCGAGATCAGGCGCCGCGCCTCGCCGCGCGACCCGGCCAGGCCGTGGTCGGCCAGGAGCGCGGGCACGTGCACCGGATCGCCGTCAGGCAGCTCGAGCACCGGGGCGTCGTCGGTGGCCCGCTTGTCCTTGAACATGCGGTCGAAGCCGGCCTCGGCGGCGGCCGCAGCCTCAGCGCCGTGCCAGCGCTCGACCAACCGCCGGGCGAACTCGCGCTTGGCCGTGTAGGGATCGGCCGGCGGCGGCGCGTCGGCCTCCAGGCACAGCTGGTAGTAGACGGGCATGAGCTCGTCCACGCAGCTCATCGCCTTGCCGTACATCTCCGACGGTGGGTCGGCGATCGAGATGTAGTTGCCGAGCGAGGCGCTCATCTTGTCGACCCCGTTCGGGCCGTTGATGAGCGGCGTCGTCAGCGCCACCTGCGGCTCCTGGCCGTAGGCGATCTGGACGTCGCGGCCCGTGAGCAGGTTGTACTCCTGGTCGGTGCCTCCGAGCTCGACATCGGCCTGGATCGCGACGGAGTCGTAGGCCTGCATCAGGGGGTACAGGAACTCCGACACCGAGATGGGCTGGTTCGTCTTGAAGCGGCGTTCGAAGTCGTTTCGCTCGAGCAGGCGGGACACCGTGATCGTGCGTGTGAGCCGCAGGATCTCGCCGAAGTCGAGCTTGCCGAGCCACTCGCTGTTGAAGCGAAGCTCGCTGCGGTCGCGATCGAGGATCCGAAGCGCCTGTTCGAAGTAGCGCGCCGCGTTCTCGTCGATCTCCGCGCCGGACATCACCTGTCGCTCCTTCGAGCGCCCGGACGGGTCGCCCACCCGGGCGGTGTAGTCGCCGACGATCAGGATGCCGGTGTGGCCCTGGTCCTGGAACGCCCGCATCCGCTGGAGCGGGATGGCCTGGCCGATGTGGATGTCGCGCGCCGTCGGGTCGATGCCCAGCTTCACCCTGAGCGGCCGGCCGAGCCCGAGCTTGCGCTCGAGCTCCCCCTCGGGGAGCACTTTGACGGCGTTACGCGTGAGTGCGGCGAGATCCACGGGCCGCGGATGATATCGGCCGGCTCACCGCGCTCGAATCGGGGTCGAAGAACCGCCAGGGACGCTCGACGCCCTTGGTGATGCCGATCCGGGTCGATGTCTCGACCCGGCGGGTGCGCTCCGGGGGATGCAGCACGGCGGGCTCGCCGTTCTGCGCCGATGTCGCCGCGAGCGCCTGGCCGACGTTCCCCGGGCCGGTCGTGAGCGGCTCGCGCCCGCGCCGAGCCCGCATGATCTCGATCCCGTGCGCCGGCTCGAGCGAGCGCACGAGCACCGCGGCGCCCACGCCGGGAGGCCCGCAGACGACGTTGACGCACCAGTGGGTGCCGTAGGAGCGGTACACGTAGAGCCGGGCCGCCGGGCCGAACATCGCAGCGTTGCGAGCGGTCTGGCCCCGGAACGCGTGCGAGGCGGGATCGTCGGGTGCGTACGCCTCGGCCTCGACGATCGGGCCGCCGACGCCGTCCAGCAGGAGCGTCCAGCCGATGATCGCGCGGGCCGCCGTGACCGGGTCGCCCTCGAGGTCGAGCGTCAGCCGGCCTGCTGCCAGCGGTATCCGTCCCCGTCCGGCTCGATCGTCCCCCACCCGTCGATGTGGGACGCGGCGCACCAGACGCCCGTCCCGGCGAGGTCTCGCAGCCACGTGTTGCGCGTCTCGAGGCCGGTCTCCGGGTCGGTGTCGAACTCGCGATCCCACTCGGGATGCTCGACGTGGCTCGTGTGGTGGATGACATCGGCGAGGAACACCCGCCGCGACCCGTTCGCGCCGATTTCGACGCACGCATGGCCGCCGCGGTGGCCCGGGGACTCGACCATCCGCACCCCGGGCTCGACCTCGGCGCCGTCGGCGGCCTCGTCGAGCCGCGCCGCGATCGCCTCGAGCACCTGCCGGGCGCTGCGGTC
>JBOHBE010000245.1:0-15532 GCA_050698235.1 Gaiellales bacterium | reverse complement strand
GGGCGGGGCGGTCGCTGGTCACAGCCGGGGCTGCGTTCGCCTCGAGCAGAGTCTCGCCCGCGGGCTCCGTGCCCTTGGCGGGCTGCGCCGCGGCCTGGGCGGCCGTCTGCGCTGCGGGCGGAGGGCTCGTCGCCTGAACGGCCGGCGCTGCGTCGGCGGCCTGTGACTGGACCGCAGTGGCGGGCGCGGGTGCCTGGCCGAGGACGGAAACGGGCGCGCCGGGCGCAGGCGTGGCGGAGGCAGCCGGTTCGGCGGCAACCGGCAGGGTCGCAGGAACGGGCTCGTCCGCGGCGACGTGCGCGCCGGAGACCGGCACGGGAGGCGCCGGTGCGGTCACGGCGGGTGCGGCGGCCGGAGCGTGCGCCTGCGCGTGCGCGCCCTTTCGGATGTGGGGGCCGGAGGAGTCGCCTTCGGCCTTCGTGCCCTCCGCAGGTGCGGTCCGGGCGGTGGGATCGGCGGCCGGTGGCGGGGCCTCGGCCGGCTGAGCCGCTCCCAGGGCTGCGGCGAACGCATCCGAGGGGGCCGGCTCCTGGCCGCGGTCCGGCGGCGCATGGTCGCGGGCCGGTGGCTTGGCCACGACGGGGACGCGGTCGTTCATGAGGAGCTCCCGGTGGGTTGGACTGTGGTGGTGGCGCCGAAGCGCTGCATGTTCTCGAGCACCGCTGCGACGTATCTCTGCGTCTCGGGATACGGCGGCACGCCGCCGTACTGCGCAACTGCGCCCGGGCCGGCGTTGTACGCGGCGAGCGCCAGGCGGACATCTCCGTGGTAGCGGTCGAGCTGGCCGCGCAGGTACCGCGCGCCGGCGTCGATCGACTGGCCCGGGTCGTAGGGGTCGGTGACTCCGAGGCCCTTGGCGGTGGCGGGCATGAGCTGCATGAGGCCCGCGGCGCCCGACGAGCTGGTCGCCTGCGGGTTGAAGCCGGACTCCTGCTGGATGACCGCCTCGATCAGGGCCGGATCGACGCCGTAGCGGTCTGCGGCCTGCTGGATCTGGGGCAGGAACTGCTGCGCCTGGGCCGGCGGGCCGGACGCGGCGGTGCCGGTCTGGGCCTGCGCGAGGGCCTGCGAGAAAGGCTGTGCTGCGGTCGGCTGCGGCGTGGCCGACACGGTCGCCGGGACGAGCGTCGCCTCGAGCGCGCGGATCTCGCCGATCCGGCTCATTGCGGCGTCGAGGCTCATGCGGCCTCCTTGCGGGCCAGCCGGACGTGGCGGGCGATGGCCACCTCGTCGAGGTGGGCGGTCTCGGCGCGCGCGACGGCCTTCAGGTGCTCGGTGCGCTTGCGCGCCTTGAGCCGGACGAGGGTCTCGTGCTCGATCGAGGCACGTGCCAGCCGCGAGCGGCCGGCGTCTACCTCGACGGCCTGCGCCCGAACGCCGTGCGCTGCGGCATCCCGCTCGCGCTCGACGCGCTCCATGTATGCCTGGAAGGCGCGCAGGTCGTGGCCGGTGACCTCTGCCCCCGGCGCCAGCTCACCCGTGCCACGGGCGTCGTCGACGCGGCGGGTCGCCGCGTCCAGCTCGGTCTCGCGATCGCGCTGGCGGCGCAACTCGCGCGCGAGGGCCTCTTGGGCCTGCCGCTCGGCCTGCTCTCGCAGGGCACGAATCGGCTCGAGTCTGAAGGTGAAGGGAGTGTGTTCCACAGGGGTCCGAAGCGGTCACGCCGGATAATCGACTGACCTGCTTGGTTTTTGAGCATTTTGTTAAGAAAGCGCCTTGCCAATTGCGTCCAAGACCCGATCGGGTTGGAACGGCTTCACGACGAAGTCCTTCGCGCCGGCCTTGATCGCCTCGAGCACCTTGGCCTCCTGGCCCAGCGCCGAGCACATCACCACGCGGGCGGTCGGCTCCTGGTTCAGGATCTCCTTGAGCGCCGCCAGGCCGTCCTTCTCGGGCATGGTGATGTCAAGGGTCATGATGTCCGGCCTCAGCGCCTGATACTGGTTGACGGCGTCGATGCCGTTCGCACCTTCTCCGATCACCTCGTGCCCGCCCTTGGCCAGCACGTCGGACAGCATCTTGCGCATGAAGGCGGCGTCGTCAACAACGAGAACGCGTGCCATCAGTTATCTCCTCCCTGAGATTCAGGTTCGTCTTGGCTCCCCGGCGGGAGCACGGTCTCGATTCGCACGGCCCACTCGTCCTCGACCAGGAGCAGCCTCCCGGTGGCGAAGCGCCGGCCGTTCACAAACAGATCGACGGGATCGTCCGGTGCGCGGTCGAGGTCGACCACCGCTCCGGTCGCAAGGTTCACGGCCCGGCCGACGGGCATGTTGGTGCGGCCCAGCTCGGCCCACACCCTGACCGGGATCGACCGGATGGCGGCTCCCGAGATGCCGTCGCGGCCCTCCCTGTTCAGGTGCCCGCCCGCCTCCTCGGCGGCAAGCTCGTCGAGCGCGCGGGTCATCCGGACGACGAATGCGTTCGGCACGAGCTGGAGGAGCCGGCAGGGCTCTCCAAGGAGCGTGAAGCCGACGCTCGTCATGTGCGGCGTCAGCTCGTAGGCCTCGGCGGCCTCGCCCGGTGTCGCGAAGAACCGCGTCTCGGGCGGGCTGATCTCGATCTCCTCCTGGAGGACGTTCGCCGTGGCGCCGGCGGCGGCGGCCATCATCTGGTTCATCGCCTCGCCGGCGGCCGAGAGGTCGAGCTCGGAGAGCTCCTCGGCCTCCTCGACCGTGGCGGCATCCATGCCCATCATGGCGGCGGCGAGGCGCTGCACGCCGAGCCGGGTCATGACGAAGATGTTTCCGCCCGTGACCCCGTGGATGTACGACACGTTCGAGACGACGGCCGGCACCGGGATCGACCGCAGCGGCCCGTCGTCGGCGTGGACGACCGCGACCTTGCTGCGCTCGACCGTCGACTGCGACACGACGTCGAGCACCTGCGCGACCGCTTCGCTCGTCGACTCCGCGAGCGCGATCAGGGCCTCTTCGGTCGTCACGACCCCACCTCCGCCCGTCCGATGACCTGCACCGCGCGCCAGTTGCCGTTTCGGCCCGGCTGGCCGCGGTGAGCGGGCACGTGGCCGGCGCAGAGCGTCACGCCCTCGGCCGCGGGGACGCGGAAGCGGAGCACGTCGCCAGGCTTGAGCGCTAGCACCTCTTCGACCGGCATGTGCCGGGACGCCACCTCGGCGCGGATCTGGACGGCGACGGCCTCGAGGCCGGTGCGCACCGCCGCCTGCGCCTCGGTGTCGATCTGGACCTCGCCGAACTGGCTGCCCGAGAGGTGCTCGAGCGCCGGCTCGACGGCCCTGTGCGGAAGGACGAGCGCCATCGTCGACGACGAGCCGTCGACCTTCACCTCCATGGTCAGCATCAGCGTCGGCTCGCTCGGCGGCGCCAGGTTGACGTTCGCGATCTGCGACTCGATGCCCAGGAGGTGCGTCGTCATCCCGGCGAGCTCGCTCCAGGTCACCCCGAGCTGCTCGAGCAGGGTGTCGAAGACGCGCCGGACGAGGGCGATCTCGATCTCGGTCAGCTCGCGCGGCTTGACGACCGTGGCCGACGTGCCGCCCATGAGCCGCTCCGCCAGGCGCAGCATGAGCCCCAGCTCGGCGGTCATCAGGACCTGCGTGCCCAGCGGCCTGAACTCGATGGTGGCGCAGATCGAAGGCTGCGGGATCTGGCTGATAGCGGTCGACCACGTGAGCTGGTCGAGGCTCAGGACATCGAGCTCGATCTGGGTCAGGAGCTCGGTCGACAGGCGCTGGCCCGCTGTCCGGGCGAAGCTCTCGTGCGCGCGCTCGAGCCGTCGCTGCTGATCCTGCGCGAACTTGCTCGGACGTGAGAAGTCGATGTCGCGGACCCGGCGGGCGCGGCGCTTGTGGGCCGGCTCGGCCTCGGTCTGGCCCTGCTTCGCGGCCTCGACGAGCGCGGCGACCTGATCGTTTGAGAGGACGTCGTTCATGCCGCCCTCGCCATCTGCGTGAGCCCGCCCCAGGTCGCGATCTCGATCTCCTCGCGCCCGGCCTCCTTGCACGTGATCGAGCAGGTCTCGAGGTAGACGCGCATCGTGCGACCGGAGTTCCCGCCGGTGGTGGCGGCGCGCACAGCGATCCCCTGGGCGCTCAGCGCCTCGCGCACCGCCTGCTCGTTGCGTTTGCCGATGTCGAGCCGCCCGGCCGTCGCGAACATCTGCGCGCCTCCGACGAGCACGGCGGAGAGCCGCGACCGGGTGGCCCCGATCGAGGTCACCTCACGGATGAGCTGCGGGACGGCGGTGTCGGCGAACTTGCCGGGCACCACGACGGTGCCGTTCGACTCGGGGAGGACGACGTGCGCCATGGCGGCAACCGGGCCGCGATCCTCGATGAGGACCAGGCCGATGCACGAGCCCAGGCCGAGGCCGACCAGGACGTCGCCGACGTGCTGCGTGGCAGCGATCTCACCCATGCGGACGACGAGCTCGGCCATGCTAGGCGGCTTCCCCCAGGCCGAGGCGGTCGAGCAGGAGTGCCACGCCGGCGCCGCTCGGGACGTACAGGAAGCCGAACTTGCAGGCCGTGCCGTCGACCGTCATCTTCGAGTCGAGCAGGAGCGCCAGGTCGGTGTCGGCCGCCGTGACGGCGAGGACGCTGGCGACGATCGCGCCGAGCATGTCGGACATCGCCACCGGCGGGTGCGGCTCCATGTGCAGGCTCGTCATGGTGCCCATCGCCTGGACGTAGGAGCTGCCCAGGATGTTGCCGATCTCGCCGAGCGCGGAGAGCGCCATCTCGGGGTCGCCCTCGACGCCGAGCAGCGAGCACAGCGTGTTCGCGCTCTCGGGGTCGAACAGGAGCAGGACCGTCGCGTCGAGATCGCCGAAGACGCCGATGATGACGGCGCTCACGGTGTCCTCGGGGTTGCCGACAGCGTCCACGGCATCCGCGAGCTCGAGTGCGAGCGCGGTCGGGACGTGCAGGTCGACGGACTGGCCCAGCATGCTCGCCAGCGCCGTTGCGGCGTTGCCGGAGCCGATGTTCGACATCTCGCGGAGAGCGTCGAGCTGGAGGTCGGTCAGGTTCATTGGTGTTGTCACGCTCCTAGGCCGCGGTGGGCAGTTCGGTTGGGGGGCTGGCCGCGCCGCTACAGGCGTCGGCGAGGGCATCGCAGTCGACGATCAGGGCGATCTCGCCGTTCGAGAGGACGGCGCCGCCCGACAGGGAGCTCGCGTCGCCCACCTCGGCCGGCAGCGGGCGGGTGACCAGCTCGCGCTGGCCGACGAGCCGCTCGAGGACGAGGGCGAGGCGGCGGTCCGCCCCGCGCGTGATGACGACGTAGCCGGCGTCCGGTGCAGGCGGGTAGCCGAGCGCCTCGGCGAGGTCGATGAGGGGGAGCACGCCGTCATTCAGCACGAGCGTCCGCCGCCCGATCACCGACCGCACCGTCTGCTCCGCAAGGTTGACCGTGCGCTCGACCCGCTCGAGCGGGATCGCAAACGGCGTGTCGTGCGACTCGACGAGGAGCGCGGGGACGATCGCAAGCGTGAGCGGCAGGCGGACCTGCACGGTCGATCCGACGCCCAGCTCGGAGGTCATGACGACCGCGCCGCCGAGGCCGCGGATGGCGTTTCGCACGGCGTCCATGCCGACGCCGCGGCCCGAGATGTCGCTCGTCGTCTCGGCGGTCGAGAAGCCGGGCGCGAACAGGAGTTCGATGGCCCGGGCCATGTCGACCGTCTGCACAGCGTCGGCGGGGATGAGGCCCCGCTCCGCGGCCCGCCGCGCGACGAGCTCGGGGTCGATGCCCCGGCCGTCGTCGCGCACGGTGATGACGACGTTCGAGCCGGCGTGCCGGGCTGCCAGCTCGAGGGTGCCCGTGGCCGGCTTGCCGGCCGCCACCCGCTCCTCGGGCGACTCGAGGGCGTGGTCGAGCGAGTTCCTGACGAGATGCACCAGCGGGTCGCCGAGCGCGTCGACGACGGTGCGGTCAAGCTCGGTGTCGCGCCCGTTCATCACGAGCTCGACCTGCTTGCCGAACTTCGTCGAGAGGTCGCGAACGAGGCGCGGGAAGCGCATGAAGACGGCGTCGACCTCGATCATGCGCACCTGCATGACCATCGCCTGGAGTGACTGCGAGCTCCGCGTGAGCTCGCCGATGGCCTCGGTCAGGCCCTCGACGCCGCTTCCGGCGGCGAGCGACTCGACGCGCGTGCGGTGGACCACGAGCTCGCCCATGTAGTGCATGAGCTGATCGAGCCGCTCCGCATCGACGCGGACGGTCGTCGCCGATCGCGCCGCCGGGGCGGCCTTCGCTCCCGCCGCGGGCGCCGGCTTCGCGGCCTGCTCGGCCTCGTCTGGAGCCTCAGCCGCCGGCGGCTCGTCCTCGGCCGTCGCGGTCGAGACGCTGACGGTGCCGATGTCGGGGACGACCTGGACGGCGGCCTCGATCGTCGCGACCTCGTGCTCGGTGACGAGCCATGCCTCGACCCGGCGTCCGTCGAAGGTGTCGACCTCGTCCGAGCCGGGCGTGCTGTGGATGACCTCGCCGTGATCGGCGATCGCCGCGAGCACCATGTACGCGCGGACCGCCGGCATCATCACGTCGTCCGCGAGCGCGATCTGGATCTGGAGGAGCGGCGTGTCGCCGTCGTAGGCCTGCACCATCTCCGGCCGGGCGCCGGGCGTGGCCGCCTCGCCTGCCGGGGTGGCGGTGGGCGCATGTGCCTGCTCGCCCACGAGCTCGCCGAGCCGGGCGACGAGTGTCGTCGCGTCGAGGCCCTCCTCGCCGGTCGTCTCGATGCTGTCGAGCGCTGCTTCGAGCGTGTCGAGGCAGCCCAGGAGGACATCCGCGACGGAGTGCTCGATCGCATCCGACCGGCCCCGCAGCGTCTCGAAGACGTCCTCCATCTTGTGGGTGAGCGCGGCCATCTGGGCGAAGCCCATCGTGCCGCTCATCCCCTTCAGGGAGTGGGCGATGCGGAAGATCTCGTCGAGCGTGTCGCGGTCGTCGGGCGACTCCTCGATCCGGATGATCGCCAGGTTCAGGTTCTGGAGGTGCTCGCGGCTCTCGGCCAGGAACATGCCCAGGTACTCGGAGACGTCCATCAGGCGACCTTCCGGTAGATGAAGGGAGATGGGCACTCGAGCCCCATCGCGCGCGGCTCGGCGACTCGCTCGCTCGAGCCGACCATGAGGTAGCCGCCGGGGCGCAGCGACTCGACCAGCCGGTGGTGCAGCGCGTCGCGGACAGGCTGGGTGAAGTAGATGACGACGTTCCGGCACAGGACGAGGTCGAACCGCGCCGCCTGGACGCGGTCGTTCAGGAGATCGCCGGTGTCGAACCGGGTCAGCATCCGGAGCTCCGGCTTGGCCTGCCAGCCGCCCGGCTCCGCGTCGAACCACTTCTTGAGCTGCGCCGGCGGTGCGGTGCGCGCGTCGTCGGTCGTGAAGCGACCCTCGCGGGCCCGCTCGACCATGCGCTTGTCGATGTCCGTCCCGAGGATCTCGAGCCTGGCCTTGGGTGCGACCTCGCGGCCGATCGCGGCCAGCGTGTAGGCCTCGGCGCCGTACGAGCAGCCGGCACTCCACGCCCTGACGGTCCCCGTCTCGGCGAGCGAGGCGACGATCTTCGCGAGCGCTTCCCACTGCTCGGGATTGCGCCAGAGCTGCGACACATTGATGGTGACCCTGTCCAGGAAGTCGTTCAGCTCGTCCCGGCTCCCCGAGAGCACCTGGAGGTAGGCGGGCAGGTCGGGCGCGCGCCGGTCGGCGAACGTGCGCACGCGGCGCTCCATCTGACGGCGCTTGTACTGCGTCAGGTCGATGCCGGTCAGGCGGCGGACGCCGGTGCAGAACTGCAGGAAGTCGTCGTGCGCGGCGTGGGGCTCGGCGCTCATCGTGCCTCCTCGACGATTGCGGCGGACAGCTCGTCGAGCGGGAGCTCGACGTCGGCGAGGTGCGCCTCGGAGATGGAGCGCGGCATGCCGTAGACGGTGCAGGTCGACTCGTCCTCGACCAGGATGCGGCCGCCGTACTTCTTGACGTCGCCCGCGCCCTCGAGGCCGTCCTTGCCCATGCCGGTGAGAACCGTCAGGAGCAGGCGATCCCGGTACACGGCCGCGGCGTCGCGGATCGTGAGGTCGGCACGCGGCCGGAGGCCGCCGACCTCGGGCTCCTCGGTCAGGCGCACCGTGCCGTCGGCCGAGATGCGCAGGTGGTGGCCGCCCGGGGCGAGGAGGGCGAGGCCCGGGGTGATCGTGTCGCCGGAGCGAGCCTCGCGCACCGTGAGCGGCGACGCGCGGTCGAGCCGCTCGGCGAGCGAGCCGGTGAAGCCGGCCGGCATGTGCTGGACGATCACGACGCCGCAGCCGAGGTCGGCCGGAAGGGCCGGGACGAGCGCGGCGAGCGCGCGCGGGCCTCCGGTCGAGCAGGCGATCACCATCGCCCGCATCCCGCCGATGTGCGCGGGCGCCCGGTGAGGCGCTGGTGCTGACGGGGCGGCCGGCTGCCGTCTCGGGGCGACGGCCCTGCGGCGCGACGCGGCGGCCAGGTGGGTCTTGTCGTAGAGCTCTGCGAAGAAGGCCTCGGGGAGGATTCCCGCCTCGGGCTTGGCGACGAGCTCGACCGCTCCCTCGGCGAGCGCGTCGACGGCCCGGGCGCCGTGCGCCGGCGAGAACGCCGACACCACGACCACGGCGACATCGGATTCGCGGGCGCGAAGCTCCTTCAGGACCCCGATGCCGTCCATGCCGGGCATCGCGAGGTCGAGCGACAGGACGTCGGGCCGGTGCTTCGCGCACTCCACAAGCGCCTCGTCGCCGTTTGAGGCGACCGCGACAACCTCCGCTCCCCGCTCCGTGAGGCCGTCTGCGATCACGTGCCGCATGAAGGCCGAGTCGTCGGCGACGACGACGCGAATTCGGGACGGTGAGGGGGCGGGACGGGTCTGCATGGCGGTTGGATGCCCGGTCGGTCCAGGCAGTCCGGTAATCGGTTCGGAGCGGGGCGGATTTACCGCCGGAGAGCGATCAGGCGGCGATGTCCAGACCGGCGAGAAGCCCGTCCGGATTCAGCAGGATCGCGAGGCGGTCGCCGAGCTTGGCGATCGCGTCCACATAGGCCGCGTCCGCGGTCGGGACGTCCTCCAACTGGGAGTCCTCGACCGTCATGACCTCCTCGACATCGTCGACGATGACCCCGGCGGTGCCGGTCTGGGTCTCGACGATGACGATCTTGGCGACGGCGGAGCGCTCAAGCTCCAGGCCGAGCCGGTCGGCCAGATCGCACACGGGCACGATCTTGCCGCGGAGGTTGATGACGCCGCGGATCCACGCCGTGCGCGACGCGACCATGCGCGGCTCGGTGTAGCGGATGATCTCCTGGACGCGCGTGATCGGGAGGGCGTACTCCTCGCTTCCGAGCGAGAAGATGACAAGCTGGCGGGTGGTTTCGGCGGTGGACACTAGGCCTCCGGCATGGTGATGACGTCCGGGTAATCGGCGCGCACGGGGAGGAATGAACCCGGCTCGTCCCGGTCGGCCATGAGCTGAAGGAGGGCGTCATCGGTGTCGGCTGCCGCCGACGACTCGTCCGCCCGCTGGCGCAGAAATGCGTCGATCTGCGGGAGCTTCGCGATGGCGTAGTCGACGGCCGGGTCGCCACCGGCGGTGTACGCCCCGATCGTGATCAGATCCTCCTTGGCGCGGTACGCGGCGAGCGTCTCGCGAAGCGCTGCGGCCGACGCCTGCACCTCGGGCGTCGTGATCTCGGTGGCGAGCCGCGAGATCGACTCGAGGACGTCGATCGCGGGGTAGTGACTCTTATGCGCGAGCGCGCGCGAGAGGACGCAGTGGCCGTCGAGGATCGACCGCACGGCGTCGGCGACGGGCTCCTGCATGTCGTCCCCCTCCACGAGCACGGTGTAGAGGCCCGTGATCGAGCCGCGCTCAGCGGTCCCGGCGCGCTCGAGCAGGCGCGGCAGCATGGCGAAGACGCTGGGCGTGTAGCCGCGGGTCGCGGGCGGCTCGCCGATGGCGAGGCCGACCTCGCGCTGGGCCATGGCGAGGCGGGTGACGGAGTCCATCATGAGCAGGACGTCGTGGCCCTCGTCGCGGAAGTGCTCTGCGATCGTGGTGGCGACCATCGCGGCCTTGATCCGCACCAGCGCCGGCTGGTCCGAGGTGGCGACCACGACGACCGAGCGCGCGAGGGCGCTGCCGAGGTCGCGCTCGATGAACTCGAGCAGCTCGCGGCCGCGCTCGCCGACCAGGCAGATCACGTTCACCGATGCCGTGGTCGACCGGGCGATCGACCCGAGGAGCGTCGACTTGCCGACACCCGATCCCGAGAAGATGCCGAGCCGCTGGCCGCGGCCGCACGGGACGAGCGCGTCGAGGGCGCGGACGCCGAGGTCGAGCCGCTCGGAGATTCGGGTGCGGTGCATCGGAGACGGCGGGCTTCCGGCGACAGTCCGCAGCTGATCGGAGCTCAGCTCCGGGCCGCCGTCGATCGGGCGCCCGAGCCCGTCGAGCACCCGGCCCAGCAGGCCGTCGCCGACCCGGACCCGGAACGAGTTGCCTGTCGCCTCGACGCGCCGGCCGGGCCCGATCCCGTGCATCTCGCCCAGCGGCATGAGGAGGGTGCGGCCCTCGCGGAAGCCGACCACCTCGGCGGGCACGGGCGGGCGGTTGCGCCCCGCCGAGATCGTGACGAGCTCGCCGACCTCGGCGCGCAGCCCGGTGACCTCGATCACGAGCCCGATCAGGTTGGTGACGCGGCCGTGCATCCGGTGCGAGTCGGCCTCGGTGACCGCCGTGCGGTACCGGGTGAGGGTCGGATCGAGCGGCATGCCGGCGCCTACGCCGCCTCGAGGCGGGCAGGAGCGTCGGTCCTGCGGCCGGCCTCGGCCATGAGCTCGCCCAGCTGCTGGAGCTGCGAGCCGATCCGTGCGTCGATCTCCCCCTCCTCGGTGCGGACGATGCACCCGCCGCGCTCGATGCGCCGCTCGGCGACGACGTCGAGCCGCTGGACGCCGCCCAGCCGGGCGGCGAGCCCCTCGGCGCTCTCGGACACGAGCTCGAGATCGTCCGGGTTCACCTCGATCACCAGCCGGTGGCGGGTGGCCGTGCGCAGGAGCGCGCCCGCCACCACGTCGAGCACGGTCTCAGGGCGTGCCGACACCGCAGCGCCCACGATCTTCTCGGCGATCGCGAGGGCCAGCTCCACGGTGGACCGCTCGGCCGCCCGGAGGAATTCCTCCTCGCGCGCGCGGATCTGCCGCTCGGCCTCGGCGACGGCCTCGAGCGCCGGCTCGACGCGTGCTCGCGCCTCCGCCAGCCCCTCGGCCAGGCCCTCCTCGCGAGCGCGCTGCCGCGTCTCCGCGGCGATCGCGCGCAGGCGCTCCTCGGCGGTCCCGGTCTCGGTGACCAGATGGGCCGGCGCCTCGAGGGTCGAGAACTCGAAGGTGTCAGCCAATGAGCTCGTCCTCGGCGTCGCCGCCTCTGGAGATCACGAGCTCGCCCGAGTCCTCGAGCTTGCGCACGACGCCGACGATCTTGGTCTGCGCCTCCTCCACGACACGGCGCCGCTGCGGCGGCATGTACTCCATCTCCTCGCGCAGCATCTCGGCCCCGCGCTGCGACATGTTGTCGAGGATCTTCGACTGCACGTCCTCGGACGCTCCGCGCATCGCGAGCCCGAGATCCTTGGAGTCGACCTCGCGCAGCACCATCTGGATCGAGCGGTCGTCCAGCTTCAGGATGTCCTCGAAGACGAAGAGGAGCGATCGCACCTCGTTTGCAACCTCGTCGTCCTCGGTCGCCAGATGCTCGAGGATGTTGCGCTCGGTCGAGCGGTTCGCCGCGTTCAGGATCGCTGCCAGCGAGCGAACGCCGCCGGCGGCCGCCCACTCGCGCTGGAGCACGGTCTCGAGCTTGCGCTCCATCACCAGCGCGACCTCCTTCACGACGTCGGGAGACGTCTGGCCCATCATCGCGATCCGCATCGCGACGTCGGCCTGGAGCTCGGCGTCGAGCAGCTCCATCACCTTGGCGGCGAGCGGCGTCGTCGGCAGCTGGGCGACGACCATGGCCACGGTCTGGGGGTGCTCGTTGCGCAGGAACGCCGCGATCTGGTCGGGCGGCGTGTTGCGCAGGAACTCGAACGGCGTCTGCTCGATGATCACCGACAGGCGGTTCAGGATCTCGCCGGCCCGCTGCGTCCCGACGGACTGCTCGAGCACCTCGCGCGCGAAGCGCAGGCCGCCCTCGGCGATGTAGCCGCGGGCGTACGCCGTCGAGACCATCTCCTCCATGACCGCCGACGCGAACTGCGGCTCGACGGCCTGCATCTTGGCCATCTCGACCGTCAGCTGCTCGATCATCTCGTTCGGCAGGTGCCGGAAGACCTCCGCTGCGCCCTTCGAGCCGAGCGAGACGAGCAGGATCGCGGCCTTGCGCCGGCCCGGCAGGCTCGCGGTCGCTACTCGTTCATCCATTGCTGCACCTGCATCGCGACGTGCTCGGGCTGCTTGGTGACGATCTCCTCAGCCTGGCGCTGGACGGTCTGGCGCTGCTGGATGAGCTCCGGCGCCATCTGGTTGCCCATGCCCGGCTCGAGCGCGGCGAGCGGCGTATGGCCCGAGATCTCGCGCAGCCAGGTGGGCTCGGGGTGGCGGGCGTCGCCCTCGCGCCGCTTCAGGTTCTTGCGGACGAGGAAGAGGAAGACCATGCTGCCGATCCCGCCGGCCACGTACTTCACGATGTCCATGATCGAGAGCGGCACGCCCAGAGGGCCCGCCGAGGCCGAGCCGGCCGCCGGGATCTTGGTGAACGGCACGGATGCGGTCGTGATCACGTCGCCCCGGCTGGGATCGAGCCCGACCATGCCGGCCACCGTGTTCTTGATGGCCGTGACCGCCGGCGGCTTGATCGACGAGTCGAAGATCAGCGCCACGCTCTGCTTCTGGATGTCCCCGGGGGCGACGACCTCGTGCGAGATCACCTTGTTGGCGCCGTTCGTGGTCGTGCCGGACTGGTGCGTGTAGCTCGAGCCGGACCCGCCCGCGCCGCCGGCGCCGTTCTGGTAGACCGGCGGGATGTTGCTGCCGGTGCCGGCGACGCCGGCCCCGCCCGTTCCGCTTCCGCTCAGCTTCTCGTCATCCTTCTGCACGACGAGGGGCACGACGTTGCCGTCGTACGTGACCGAGTCGTTGGTGACCTGGTTCAGGTCGAGCTGGGCGTTGACCCGCGCCTCGGCCTTGTCGGGGCCGAGGGTGCGCGCGAGCATCGTGTTGATGTCGGCGGCGACCTGGGCGTCGTAGGACTGCTGCTGGGCGAGCTTGGCGGTGGCGCCGAACGTCCCGCCTGCGCCGCCCGCACCGGCTGCCGGCCAGAGCAGCTGCCCGAGGTTGTCGGTGACCGTTACGTCGTTGGGGTCGAGCCCCTGAACACTCGAGGACACCATGTGCGCGATGCCTGCGACGGTCGACGAGGCGAGCGTGCCGTTGTCGGTGAGGAGCACCGACGCGCGCGCCGCGGACGCCTGGTCCTGGAAGAGCGTGTCCTGGGGTAGCACGAGCTGGACCTGGGCGCCGGTGACGCCGTCGATGCCCTCGATCTGCGAGGCGATGTCGCCCTCGAGGCCGCGCTGGAACGCGACCCGCTGCTGAAAGTCCGTCGCCCCGAGGCCGAGGCTCGACATGTCGGCGAGGCTCGCGTGGTTGCCCGGGCCGACGCCCTTGGATGCCAGTGCGACCGACGCCTTGGACTGCTGGCTCGAGAGGACGTCCACCTCGGTGCCGCCGTTCACGACCTTGTAGGTCACGCCGGCCGAAGCGAGGGCCTGGGTGACCCGGTTCGTGTCGGCGGGGTTCAGGTTGGTCTGGACGGCCGTGTAGCTCGGCTTGGTGGCGTAGCTCCACAGGAAGTAGCCGGTGACGGCGATCAAGAGGAACGAGACCACGAGCGTGAGCTGGCCACGCGGTTCGACGTTGCGCCATGTATCGCGCAGAGAGTTGATGTTCGGCATGGTGAGGGGGGCCTAGGGGAGGGGGCTAGATCTGAATGCGGAAGAGCTCGTTGTAGGCATCGACCGCCTTGTTACGTACTTGAACGGCGAGCTGCATCGCGAGCGCGGCCTTCTCGACGTCGGAGACGACCTGGGTGACGTCCGTGGCCTGGCCGGTGGCCAGCGCCTGCGACTGCGAGGCGGCGGTGGTCTGGAGGTCGTTCAGGTTGGAGAGCTGCTGCGTGAGCATGCTCCCGAACCCGCCGGCCGCCGACGAAGCTCCGGGCGAGGTCGTTGAGTCGACCGATCCGACCTGGAAGTCCGATCCTGTCCCGAAGGGGTCGATCG
Source organism: Gaiellales bacterium (assembly GCA_050698235.1). Lineage (GTDB taxonomy): Bacteria > Actinomycetota > Thermoleophilia > Gaiellales > JAICJC01 > JAICJC01. The sequence goes on along the minus strand of JBOHBE010000245.1, from coordinate 1,251 downwards.
GCTGGATGGGTGGGAGGCTCGGGATCTGCATCAGCGGAGGATGTCGAAGGTCTTGGAGAACATCTGCTTGGCCGCGTTCATCGCGGTCACGTTGGCCTCGTAGCCGCGGCTCGACGTGATCAGGTCGACCATCTCGGTCACCGGGTTCACGTTCGGCAGCGTCACGTAGCCCTGCTTGTCGGCGTCCGGGTGCGACGGGTCGTAGACGCGCCGAAGCGGGCTCTGGTCCTCGACGATGCCGGCCACCTTGACCCCGGCCAGCACCTGGCCGAAGCTGGGAGTCGCCGTCTGGAGGACGACGAGCCGGCGGCGGTACGGCTGGCCGTTCGCGCCCTGGGTCGAGTCGGCGTTGGCGAGGTTGCCGGCGATGACGTCCATCCGCAGCCGCTCGGCGGTCATGCCGGAGCCGGATATGGCGAACGCGTCGAACATGCCCATTACTGCACCTGCCCGATCGCGGTCTTCAAGATCGAGATGCGCGAGGCCATGACCGACTCCAGCGACTGGTAGTCGAGCGTGTTCTCGCTCAGGTTCGCCATCTGCTGATCGATGTCGACGTTGTTGCCGTCCATCCGGCCCGTGCTGGCCGAGTCGGTCTGGACGGAGAAGTTGGTCGAGTCGATCTGATCCACGGTCGGCTGGCCGGCGAACGCCTGCTCGAGCGCCGTGTGGAAGTCGACGTCAGACGCCTTGAAGTTGGGCGTGTTGGCGTTCGCGATGTTGTTCGCGATCGTCTGTTGCCGCAACGCGGAGCCGGACATCGCGCGCTCGAGCCCGACCAGAGTGGTATCGAAGAGTTCCAACGTGGGGTCCCTCCCGTCGAAAGACGAAAGACCCATCCGTGGGTGTCGTGCCGACCCGCGATCCGTGCGGTAGGCCCGGTAATCGACCGGGGGGCGACGGGGTTGAGCAGCGTGGGCCCGTTCAATTGGTGCCGGCTCCCCATGCTAGGGCGGGGTGGGGCGGTTGTCGGGCGGGCTTGGCCAATTGGCCGGCCCCGGAGTGTCATTTGGCTTTCGTGACGCGTCCGTTACGTACTTCGGGCGCCGATTCACGCACGCTGGGACGGCTGGGCACAGGGAGGGGGCCCGCGACCACCACACCCGCCGACGTCCGCGGGCGCTTTGAGCAATTCACATCCCAAACATGGATGACCTAGGCTGGGCCGGTGGCGGAACCACAGCTCCGGGATCGGTTGGGCGATCTTCAACAGTGGTACGCGGCCCAGTGCAATGGCGACTGGGAGCACAC
>JBOHBE010000244.1:0-13022 GCA_050698235.1 Gaiellales bacterium | reverse complement strand
CGCCAAGAAGCTCGGCATCAAGGTCCTCGGCAACTCGGCCTACAACACGAAGACCGGCACCAACTACCAGGCCCTCTTCCAGGGCATCGCAGCGAAGCACCCCGACGCCATCATGGTCGGCGGCCTCATCTGCGAGAACGGCGGCCAGCTGATCAAGGACAAGGTCGCGGTGCTCGGCGATAACACCAAGGTGAAGCTGCTCCTGCCGGACGGCTTCACGACTTCCCAGACGATCACCGACGCCGGCAAGGCGTCCGACGGCCTGTACGCGTCCGTCGCGGGTGTCCCGACCGACCAGCTGACCGGCTCGGGCGCGACGTTCGTGTCTGACTTCCAGGCCAAGTACAACCCGGACTTCATCGACCCGTACACGCCGTACGCGGCAGCCGCAGCTCAGGTCGTCCTGAATGCGATCGCCGCTTCTGACGGCACGCGGGCCAGCGTCTCGAAGAACCTGTTCGGCACGACTGTCAGTGACAGCGTGCTCGGCACGTTCTCGATCAACGACGCCGGCGACACCGACCAGGGGTCGATGACCATCGACGTGGTCAAGGGCGGCAAGCTCGTCACCTACAAGGTGCTGACGCCCAAGGCGGATCTCGTGGAGACGTTCCCGCCGCAATGAGCAACCTCGGGGGAGCGCTGCGATGACGACCGAGTCGGGTACCACCCGGCGACCTATCGTCGCGGCGCTCCCCCGTTTCTCACAGCAGATCAACCGCGTGCTGACGTGGGTGGTCGTCGGCGTGTTCGCGGTGTGGGTCGTTGGCAACTTCATCAACGCCCCCAAGCAGTTCATCAGCGTGTTCCTGCTCGGCATCACCCTGGGGTGCATCTACGCCCTGGTCGCGCTGGGATACACGCTGGTCTACGGCATCATCGAGCTCATCAACTTCGCCCACGGCGATGTGTTCATGTGGGGGACGATGATCGCCGTCACGGTGTCGTCGAGCTGGTTCGGCCTGAACGGCACCCAGGCGTGGTATGTGACCGCGCCGCTCATCCTCGTGACGATCGTCGTGTGCATCGCGTTCTGCGCCACGCTCAACGTCGCGATCGAACGGGTCGCCTACCGGCCGTTAAGAAATGCCCCGAAGCTGGCGCCGCTGATCACCGCGATCGGCATGAGCTTCATCCTCCAGAACGCGGCGGCGCTCGTCTACGGCTTCGTCGAGCAGCCGCTCCCCGACATCTTTCCGACGAAGGCGCTCTTCACGATCGGTGGGATCGCCTACACCCAGAAATCGCTCCTGATCGTGCTCATCACGATCCCGGTGCTGATCGCGCTCAGCTACCTCGTGCGCTCGACCCGGCAGGGCAAGGCGATGCGCGCCGTGGCCCAGGATATGGATGCGAGCCGGATGATGGGCATCGACGTCGACCGGACGATCGCGTTCACGTTCGCGCTCGGGGGCGCGCTGGCCGGGGCAGCCGGCCTGCTCTTCGTCATGTACCAGACGTCGACCCGGTATGACCTCGGGTTCCAACTCGGCCTCTTCGCGTTCACCGCTGCGGTGCTGGGCGGTATCGGGAACCTGACCGGCGCAGCGCTCGGGGCGATTCTGATCGGCCTCATCCAGGCGTTCAACGAGGGCCTCTCGTGGCACACGCCGGGATCGAGCTGGACGCAGTCTCTGATCTTCTCGATCCTGATTCTCGTGCTCGTGTTCCGGCCGCAGGGACTCCTCGGTGAGGAAGTCCCCGACAGGGCATGAGCGGCCGCACCGGACCCGTGGGCGACGCGTGGGCGCGACTCCCCAAGCGGGTGCGCAAACTTGCGCTGCCCTTGACGGTGCTCGCTCTCGTCGCGTTCTACCCGAACTACTACCAGGATCTCTTCAATGCCCTCGGCGGCGGGACGACGGGGCAGCTGGCACCGACCGTGCCGACGATGGTCGTGATGTGCGTCTACGTCATGATGGCCCTCGGGCTGAACGTCGTCGTGGGCTACGCCGGCCTGCTCGACCTGGGCTATGTCGCGTTCTACGCCGCTGGCGCCTACATCGCCGGATGGTTTGCGACGCTCCAGTTCGCGCCCCAGAAGATCCACTTCCTGTCAGTCGGCGTGCTGCCGGTCCTGCCGGGCCTGCACTTCAACGTCTGGCTGCTCCTGATCGTCGGCGCGATCTTCGCATGCGTGCTCGGCATCGTCATTGGCCTGCCGACCCTGCGCCTGCGCGGCGACTACCTGGCGATCGTGACGCTGGGATTCGGCGAGATCATCCCGCAGGCCGTGAACAACGGCGACGACTGGCTCGGCCACAACGTCACCAACGGGCCGAACGGCCTGACGCCGATCGACTCGCTCGGCTTCGGCGTGTCGATCCACAACGCCGCGTCGTTCCTGCCGTCGAGCTACCGGCTCGAGATCAACTCGGCCGACTACTACTACTGGACCGGGCTCGCGCTCGTGCTGTTCACGCTCTTCTGCTGCATCCGGCTTCGCGACTCACGCCTCGGCCGGGCCTGGGTGGCGATCCGCGAGGATGAGATCGCCGCCGCGGCGATGGGCGTCCCGCTCATGCGCACGAAGACGCTCGCGTATGCCATCGGCGCGTTCTTCGGCGGCGCCGCGGGCTGCTTCTACGCGATCTTCAAGAGCTCGACGTTCCCGCAGGACTTCTCGCTCAACATCTCGATCGCCGTCCTGTGCATGGTGATCCTCGGTGGGATGGGGAACGTCTGGGGGGTGTGTCTGGGCGGGGCGCTGCTCTCGTACCTGAACTACCAGGGCCTCGAGGCGGTCGGCAACAACCTGAACAACGTCGCCGGCACGAGCTTCAACATCCCGCAGTACACGTTCGGCATCTTCGGCATCATCATCGTGGTCACGATGCTCGTGCGACCGCAGGGGCTGATACCCACCGCGAGACGCAAGATCGAGCTGGAGGCCGGTGTCGAGGGCGGATCGCTCTACGACGCGGCTTCGTGATGGCCGAGGATCTGCTGACGGCACGGGCGGTGCGCAAGGAGTTCGGCGGGCTCGTGGCCTGCTCGGACGTCGATTTCACGGTCCCCAAGAGTGGCATCGTCAGCCTGATCGGGCCCAACGGCGCGGGCAAGACGACGTTCTTCAACATGCTGACCGGCGTCTACACGCCCACGAGCGGCGAGGTGCTGTTCGACGGGCACGAGATCGTCGGCCTGCCGCCGCACGCGGTGACGCAGATGGGGGTGGGGCGGACGTTCCAGAACATCCGCCTGTTCCCGACCATGACGGGCCTCGAGAACGTGCTCGTCGGGATGCACTCGCGGCTCAAGGGCGGCATCGTCAAGTCGATCCTGCGCACGCCGGGACTCAAGCGCGAGGAGCGCGGAGCAGCCGACCGGGCGCGCGAGCTCCTGAAGTACTGCGGCCTCCCGGGCGAGGCCGAGCACACCTACGCGATGAACCTCGCCTACGGCGACCAGCGCCGGCTCGAGGTGGCGCGAGCTCTCGGGACCGACCCGAAGCTGCTGCTCCTCGACGAGCCCACCGCCGGCATGAACCCACAGGAGAGCGCCGAGTTCACGAGCTTCGTCGGCCGGCTGCGTGACGAGCGCGGCCTTGCGATCCTCATGATCGAGCACGACATGAAGGTCGTCATGGGAATCTCCGAGCGCGTGACGGTGCTCGACCACGGCGAGAAGATCGCCGAGGGGCCGCCGGCGGAGATCCAGAAGGACGAGCGCGTCATCGAGGCCTACCTGGGATCGGCGGCGGCGGCGGACGGCGGCGAGGGGGATCCGCGCGATGGCTGACAACGGCGCCGTGCTCCTAGAGCTCGAGGACGTCCACACGTTCTACGGGACGATCGAGGCCATCAAGGGGATCTCGCTGACGGTGAACGCCGGCGAGATCGTCACGCTGATCGGTGCCAACGGCGCCGGCAAGTCGACGACGCTGCGCTCGATCCAGGGGATCAACCGGCCCAAGCGCGGCAAGATCAGGTTCAACGGCGACGACATCGTCGGCCGGCGCCCCCACGACATCGTGAAGCTCGGGATCAGCCAGTCGCCGGAGGGCCGGCGGCTGTTCTCGCGGATGACCGTGCGCGAGAACCTCGAGATGGGCGCGTTCCAGCGCTCTGACAAGCCCGGGATCGAGGAGGACATCGACCGGGTCTACGAGCTCTTCCCGCGCCTCCAGGAGCGGCGCATGCAGAAGGCCGGCACCCTCTCGGGCGGTGAGCAGCAGATGTGTGCCATCGGCCGCGCGCTCATGGCCAAGCCCAAGCTCCTGATGCTCGACGAGCCATCGCTCGGCCTGGCACCGATCCTGGTCGAGCGGATCTTCGACATCGTCCGCGAGATCAACAAGACGGGCACATCGATCCTGCTCGTCGAGCAGAACGCCCTGATCGCGCTCGCGGTGGCGAACCGCGGCTACGTGCTCGAGACCGGCCACGTCGCGCTGCATGACACGGCCGACGCCCTGCGCAGAAACGAGCAGGTGCGCAAGGCCTATCTCGGCGAGAGCTGACCTACCGCGCTACCGGGGCGCGGCGGGCCACCACTCGCTGGACCGACCGGAGGTCGGGCGCGAGTCGGCGCCGTACAGGACCGCGAGCGGCCCGACGACGACGATCATGATGATGAAGAAGAGCAGTCCCATGTCCGTATCATCGGCAGCTGGGCCCATTAGTTCAAATCGAGCTACTATTCATATCGATTATGGAATCTGATACCTGGCTGGGCGTCGAGCTTCGCCATCTGGCGGCACTCCAGGCCATCGCGGAGCACGGCTCGTTCGGGCGGGCCGCCGAGGCGCTTGGCTACACGCAGTCGGCCGTGAGCCAGCAGCTCGCGACCCTCGAGAAGCTCGTCGGCCAGCGCCTGGTCGACCGGCCCGGCGGCCCGCGGCCCGCCGAGCTCACCGAGGCCGGGCGAATGCTGCTCACCCACGCCGACGCGATCGTCGCCCGGCTCCGGGCGGCCCGTGCCGACCTCTCGGCGCTCGCCGCCGGCGAGGCGGGCGCCCTGCGCGTGGGTGCGTTCCAGAGCGCCGGAGCTCGCCTGCTCCCGCAGCTTCTGCGCCGGTTCTCCGAGGCGTGGCCGCGCGTCGAGGTGAGCCTGACCGAGGCCGAGGACGACCTGCTCGTCGCGGCCCTCGAGGCGGGCGACCTCGACCTGGCGTTTCTGGTCCTGCCGATCTCCTCGGCGCCGATCGAGACGACCGAGCTCCTGCGCGACCCGTACGTGCTCGTCACGCAGACCGGCTCGCCGCTGGCGCGCCGCCGCACGCCGCCCAGCTTCCGCGAGATCGGCCGCCTGCCCCTGGTCGGGTACCGGTCGTGCATCGGCGCCCGCCAGGTCGAGGCCCGCATGCGGGCGTCCGGCGTCGAGCCGACGTTCGCGTTCCGGTCGGATGACAACGCCACGATCCAGGAGATGGTGGCGGCCGGAATGGGCGTCGCGCTCATCCCGCGCCTTACGGTGAACGAGGGTGACTCGCGCGTGACGCTCGTCGACCTCGAGGGCCGGATGCCGCCGCGTCTCATCGGTCTCGCATGGCACCGCGACCGCTACCGGCCGCCTGCGGCCGAGGCGTTCATCGAGGCCGCACGCGACCTGTGCCGCGAGCTCGAGGTGGCCGCCTAGCTTTAGGGCGGCGGCGGCTCGAGCGGCTCCGGCCGGCCCAGGCTCCCCAGTTCGACCACGTCGCGGCGGAAGAACAGCCCGACTGTCCAGTCGCTGACGACGCGCAGCCGGCGGCTCATGAGCGGCAGCTGGTAGAGGTGGTAGGTGCGTGTCAGCCACCAGCCGGGGAACCCGCGGAAGCGAATCGTGCCCAGCGCCTCGAAGACGCCCTTGTGGCGGCCGAGGGTCGCGGCCTGGCCGAGCATCCGGTAGCGGTACACCTTGAGAGGCCGGCCGCGGGCGTCGGCCGTGATGTTGCGCGCCAGCGTCCGGGCCTGGCGGAGGGCGTGCTGGCAGGTCGGTGGGTCGGGCGCGCCGCCTGTGGCCGCGTTGGGAACGGCGGCGGAGTCGCCGAGCGCCCACACTCCGTCGGCGGCCCGGAGGTGCTCGTCGACCCGCAGCCGGCCCCGGTCGTCGAGCGGAAGGCCGAGCTCGGCGATCAGCGGGTTCGGTCGCACGCCGGCGGTCCAGACGACCGTGTTGGTCGGCACGCGCTCGCCGTCCGAGAGCTCGACGCCTCCCGCATCGACCGCGGTCAGGACCGTCGTCAGCCGCATGTCGAAGCCGCGCCGGACGAGCTGCCTGGCCGCGTACTCGCCGAGCCGTCCGCGGAGGTCGTTCAGGACGTGGTCGGCGGCGTCGGCCAGCAGCCATCTTCGGGGGACGTCGCGGAGGGTCGGGTAGTAGCGGCTCGCGTCGCGCACGAGGTCCTCGAGCTCGGCCATGGCCTCGACCCCCGCGTAGCCGCCGCCGACGAAGACGAACGTCAGCCGCCGCTCGCGTTCGCGTGGATCGTCGATCGTCGCGGCGAGCTCGAGCTGCTGGAGCACGTGGTTTCGCAGGTGGATCGCCTCGGCGATCGTCTTGAACCCGACCGCATGCTCGACCAGCCCCGGGACCGGCGCCGTGCGCGCAATCGCGCCCAGCGCGACGACGAGCGTGTCGAACTCCTCCACGAACGGCTCGCCCTCGACCGGCTGCACGGTCGCGGTCCGCGCGGCCACGTCGACCTGGGTCGCGCGACCCAGGAGCAGCCGCGCACGCGGGCACATGACGCGCACGGGCACGACGGCATGCCGCGGCTCGACGGTGCCGGACGCGGCCTCCGGAAGAAGCGGCGTGTAGAGCATGTAATTCCGTGGGTCGACCAGGGTCACCTGGATCTCGTGTGCCCGCTTTCCGAGCAGGCGGGCGGCGTAGCTTCCGGCGAAACCGGCTCCGAGGATCAGCACGCGCATGGCGTCCAGCATAGGACGACCGTTCAGGCGGCCCTCGGTGTACGCTTCCGCCGATGACCGACCGGCCCTCCGGCGAGCAGCACGTCTATGACTGGCCGACGTCGATCGCCCTGGCGGTGGGAGGGACGGCCACGGCGGTCGTCCTCATTGTCATCTTCACGTATCTGGTCGACTGGGTGGGGTCGTTCTGGTCGCAGGTGGTGTACTTCCTGGCCGTCTTCGGGGGCGTCGTCGGGCTCGCGCTTCGCAGCCGCATCAAGGACGACGCCGACCCGCGCCGCCTGAAGGCCGCATCGACCGCGGTGACGCCGATCGGCCTCCCCGGGCCGTTCGTGCTCACCCAGGCGTTCGGGGTGCTGGGCATCGCGATGATCGCGTTCGGCGTCATCCTCCAGGGCGACCGCGGTATCCTGTGGGTGTTCGCCGGGTACGTGCTCTTCCTGGTCGGCGGCGTCGGGCTCGTGATGTGGCTCTCGGCGATGGCCGGCCGTCGCCGGGCGGGCGTCCGCGGGTGATCCGCGCGGCCGGCGCGGTCCTGCACCGCGACGGCCTGGTCGCCGTCGTCCACCGCCCGCAGTACGACGACTGGACGCTGCCCAAGGGCAAGCTCGACCCGGGGGAGGACGACCGCGAGGCCGCCGTGCGCGAGGTCGAGGAAGAGACGGGGCACGCCGGATCGATCGAGGGCGACCTGGGGACGATCGGCTACGACGTCGAGGCGGGGCCGAAGACGGTGCGGTACTACCTGATGGCCGCCGACGCCGGCGGCCGCCCTCTGGCGAAGGATGTCGACCAGGTGCGCTGGCTCGGCCTGGACGAGGCCGTCGCGATGGTCACGTACGACCGCGACCGCGAAGTCCTCGAGCGCGCGAGGCCGCTGCTCTGACCAAACCTGTGGTGCGGGCGAACCACCGGAGCCAGGCCCCGAACGGGGCCTGGCCCCATGGGGTTGCCCAGCGGCGGTAAAAAGCGATGTCGCAGTTTGCGAAAAGTTGTGTCGGCGTCCGCTGTCGAACCCCGCAAAGTGCGCCAATTTCCCGCTTGCGCACCCGGGGCGCGGCCTCTAGCTTTCTGTCTGCGCCGCCGAGGGCAGCCGAGTAGGTCGAAGCCGGGCGGATGAGCTGTAGAGGTGACTCGAAAGCTCGTTCGGTCGGGGGACGAAAGGCAAGCCGGGGCGGCGAATCTTTGGTCCGGCCGGGGCAGGCCGGGCACCCCCCTAGAATCCCGCCGGATGCCAAGGGTGCTGCTCGCCGAGGACGACGCTGTGATCGCGCGGGCGATGATGACCCATCTGCGCCGGGCGGGCATGGACGTGGAGTGGGCGGAGGACGGCGACCGGGCGCTGCGCAAGATCCGGTTCGAACGGCCCGACGTCGCGGTGATCGACCTGATGCTCCCCGGAGAGGACGGCTGGCGCATCACCCGCACGCTTCGCGAGGAGGGGATCACGATCCCGGTCATCATGATCTCGGCCCGCGGGTCGGAGCACGACAAGGTGCACGGCCTCAAGATCGGCGCCGACGACTACCTCGCGAAGCCCTTCGGGATGCAGGAGCTCGTGGCCCGCGTGGAGGCCGCCCTGCGGCGGTCGGGCATCGCTCCGATCCAGGCGGAGGGCTCGCGAATCGAGGCCCCGGGGCTCGTGATCGACCCCGACCGGCATCAGGCGCTGCTCGAGGGTGTCGACGCGGGGCTGACGCCGATGGAGTTCCGGCTCCTGTACGTCCTGGCCGCGGCGGAGGGCAAGGCACTCACGCGTGATCGCATCCAGCAGCGGGTATGGGGCACCCCGTACCGCCATCGCGACCGCACGGTCGACGTCTGCGTCCGGAAGCTGCGCGAGAAGATCGACCGGCGATCGGCGACACACACGTACATCCACACGCACCAGGGTGTCGGGTATCGGTTCGAGCCGATTTCGAAGGAGGGATGAGCATGCGGTACGGAGTGCTCGGGACAGGCCAGGTCGGCAGGACTCTCGCGGGGCGTCTCGTCGACGTCGGGCACGAGGTCAGGATGGGCTCGCGCTCTCCCGACAACGAGAAGGCGGCGGCATGGGTCGCTGAGACCGGCGCAGGAGCCTCGCAGGGGACGTTCGCCGACGCCGCGGAGTTCGGCCAGACGGTGATGAACTGCACGAACGGGCCGGTGGCGCTCGATGCGCTCGCGGCGGCGGGCGCCGAGAACCTCGCGGGAAAGGTGCTGATCGACGTCGCGAACCCGCTCACGTTCGAGACCGGTCGCCTCACGCTGACCGTCTGCAACACCGACAGCCTGGGCGAGCAGATCCAGCGGGCGTTCCCGGAGGCCCGGGTCGTGAAGACGCTGAACACGATGAACAACCAGCTGATGATCCACCCGGAGCGGGTGCCCGGTACGCACTCGGTCTTCGTGAGCGGCGACGACGCCGAGGCCAAGCAGCTCGTCACGGGGATGCTCGAGAGCTTCGGCTGGCCGGCGCAGTCGGTCGTCGACCTGGGCGGCATCGAGACGGCGCGCGGCGTCGAGATGTACCTCGTGCTCTGGATCTCGATGATGCAGGCCGGCGGAACGCCCGACTTCAACGTCAACGTGGTCCGGGCGGGGGAGTGACCGTGGCCGGCTCCGCCACCCAGGGAATCAAGATCGTGCTGCATCCGGTGTCGGACCTCGCGGCGGCCAAGACGGTGTACACCGCGCTGCTCGGCGCCCCGCCCGAGGCGGACAGCTCCTACTACGTCGGCTACGAGGCTGCCGGCCAGCACATCGGGCTCGTGCCGAGCGGAGGCGCGGACGGGATGACCTCGCCGGTGGCGTACTGGCAGGTGGTGGACATCGAGGCGAAGCTGGCCGAGCTGACCGCCGCCGGGGCGACCCTAAAGGAGCCCGCGCGCGACGTCGGCGGCGGCCGTCTGGTGGCCACGTTCACCGACCCGGACGGGAACGTCCTCGGTCTGCTTCAGGACCCGTGACCCTCCTAGCCGCGGACGGCGGCCGGAGCAGGGAGGACCACGCGCAGGCTGGTGCCGACGGTGGGGCTCGACTCGGCCGTGGCGCGGCCGCCGTACTCCTCGGCGATGTGCTTCACGATCGCAAGGCCCAGGCCGGTGCCCGGGCCGGAGCGGGCGTCCTCGATGCGGTAGAAGCGCTCGAAGACCCTGCCGAGGTGGTCCGGGGGAATCCGGCCGCCCGTGTCGTGGACGACGATCTCGACGGCGCCGGAGAGCCCGCGTGCTCGCACCACGATCGCCTCGCCCTTGCCGGCGTGGTGGATGGCGTTCTCGACGAGGTTGTCGAGCACCGCGTCGACGAGCCGTGGCGCGACCGCAGCGACGAGGCCCCGCGTTACGGCGGTGCCGAGGCTCATCGACGCCGTGCGCGCGGCGGCGGTGTGGCGGGCGACGCACGCCTCGACGGCGGTGGTCACGTCGGTCTGCTCGTCCTTGTTGTCGCCGAGCTCGTGGCTCTCGAGCCTGACGAGGAGGATCATGTCCTCGATCAGCTGGCGCATCGCGTCGACCTCCGCGCGGGCCTGCGCGATCATGTCGGACCGCTCCTCGTCGGTGAGCGGCAGGGCGAGCGTCTCGACGAGCGCCAGAATGCGCTGGAGCGGGGTTCGCAGCTCGTGCGAGACGCCGGCCGAGAAGAGCCGGCGAGCGTCGCGGTAGTCGGCCTCGGAGGACTGGTCCGAGAGCACCACCGCGGCACCCGAATCGTCGCCGGTGCCGAACGGCCGGATGCGGGCGCGAAAGCGGCGCCGCTCGGGCGTGTAGACGGTGAGCTCGACGTCGCGTACGGGCTCGCCCGCAGCAGCGCGGGCGGCGGACGAGGCGAGGTCGGGCTGGACCTCCGGCCCGGCCAGCTCGGGCCCCGCCTCCCGCGCGGCGGAGTTGGCGCGCACCACCCGGCCGTCGCGATCCATGAGGAGGACGGGGGCCGACGTGGCGGCCATCACCGCGTCGCGCGAGGCGAGCGCCGCCGAGAGCTCGGTGCGCGGGACGGTCTCGCGCAGCTCACGCTCGAGCGCCTCGCGCTCGCGGGTCGCTCGGCGGTCACGCACCACCATGACGGCGACCACCGCCACCAGGGCGATCGCCAGCACTGCGGCCAGAGCCCCCATCGCGACGAGCGTACAGCGCGACGCGGTTTGTATGCTGCGGAGCATGCGCGTGCTGCTCCCCGACGGCAATGAGCTGACCCTCGACGAGGGCGCGTCGGGGCGCGATGCGGCGGCCGCGATCGGCCCGCGCCTGGCCGATGCGGCGGTGGCGGTTCAGGTCGATGGCGAGGTGCGCGATCTCCGCCTTCCGGTGAGCGACGGCGAGACGATCCGCATCCTGACCGACCGCGACGAGGCCGCGCTGGCGGTGCTCCGGCATTCGACCGCGCACGTGATGGCGCAGGCCGTGCTGCACCTGTGGCCCGATGCCAAGATCGCCATCGGGCCCGCCATCGCGGACGGCTTCTACTACGACTTCGAGTTCCCCGAGCCGATCTCGGCCGACGATCTCGAACGGATCGAGGAGGAGATGCGGCGCATCCTCGCGAGCGATGTTCCGTTCGTGCGCGAGGACGGCGTGGAGAGGGAGGAGCTGCTCGCGCGCTTCCGCGCGGAGGACCAGCCGTACAAGCTCGAGCTCGCCGAGGGGCTCGACGGCCAGGCCATCAGCCTCTATCGGAACGACGACTTCGAGGATCTGTGCCGGGGGCCGCACCTCCAGACCACCAAGCCCATCAAGGCGTTCAAGCTGCTCTCGACCGCGGGCGCCTACTGGCGCGGCGACTCCTCGCGCCCGATGCTGACGCGCATCTACGGCACGGCCTTCTTCCGCCAGGCCGACCTCGACGCCCACCTCGCTCAGGTCGAGGAGGCTCGCCGCCGCGACCATCGCCGCCTGGGGCGCGACCTCGACCTGTTCCACTTCGACCCGCACTCGCCGGGCTCGCCGCTGTGGCACCCGCGCGGCATGGTGATCTGGAACGCGCTCGAGGACCTGCGCCGCGCCGAGAACGGCCGGCGTGGCTACGTCGAGGTGAAGACGCCGCTCCTGTACGACGTCGAGCTCTGGAAGACATCCGGCCACTGGGAGAAGTTCCGCGACGACATGTTCCTCGTGCCGGGCGAGAGCGAGTCCCAGACATACGGCCTGAAGCCGATGAACTGCCCGGGGCACATGCTGCTCTTCGGCAGCCAGCGCCGCAGCTATCGCGAGCTGCCGCTGCGCTACGCCGAGTCCTCGACGCTGCATCGGAACGAGCTGACGGGGGCGCTGCACGGCCTCCTGCGGGTGCGGCACGTGACCCAGGACGACGCCCACATCTTCTGCTCGCTCGACCAGATAGAGGACGAGATCTTCGCGTGCCTCGACTACGTCGACCTGCTCTACGGCATCTTCGGAATCGTGCCGCAGCCCGAGCTCTCGCTCCGGCCCGACAACAAGCTGGGCTCCGACGAGGACTGGGACGTCGCCGAAGCGGCGCTCGAGTCCGCGCTCAAGCGCCGCGGCATCGACTACGTCACGAGCCCGGGAGAGGGTGCGTTCTACGGACCCAAGATCGACCTCCACATGACCGACGCCATCGGTCGCTCCTGGCAGATGGGCACGGTCCAGCTCGACTTCCAGATGCCCGCACGGTTCGGCCTCTCGTACGTCGGCGCCGACAACGCCGATCACATGCCCGTCGTGATCCACCGGGCGCTGCTCGGCTCGCTGGAGCGGTTCATCGGCATCCTGATCGAGCACGTCGCCGGAGCGTTCCCGCTGTGGATCGCGCCGGTGCAGGTCATCGTGCTTCCCGTCGCAGACCGCCACCACGAGTACGCGGAGCGGGTTGCCGCCGAACTGGTCGCTGCGGGCCTTCGCGCCGAGCCCGACCTGCGAGGCGAGTCCGTCGGCAAGAAGATCGCCGAGGCCGAGCACCAGCGCATGCCGTGCATCCTGGTGGTCGGGGACCGGGAGGCCGAGGCCGAGACCGTCTCGGTCAGGCGCCGCGGCAAGGGCGACCTGGGCGCGCGGCCGCTGGACGAGCTGCGCGACGAGCTGGTGGCGGAAGCCGCCGCACGAACGGGCGACTAGCCACCGGGGCCAGGCCCCGGAGGCTAGTCGACCGTTCGGCCCGCGGCTTCCGCCACCACCTCGTCGCGCAGCACGACCAGCGGCCGCGCGCCCAGGGCGCCCTTCCCGC
>JBOHBE010000243.1:0-7103 GCA_050698235.1 Gaiellales bacterium | reverse complement strand
ACCTGGTTTCGGCGCGCCTTCGCCGCCGCCGGATGGAGCCTCGGGTTGTACTCGGTCGGCGACTGCGGAAGCCCCGCGATCAGCGCCGCCTGACCGAGGCTGAGGTTGGAGCAGTGGGTGTTGAAGAACGCGGCCGCGGCGGCCTCGCAGCCGTACGTGACCGGGCCGTAGGGGATCGTGTTGAGATAGGTCGTGAGGATCTTGTCCTTCGACCACTGGTCGGCCATCTGCGTCGCGAGATACGCCTCGCGGAGCTTCCTGGTGAGCGACTGCTCGTCGGTCAGGTAGACGTTTCGGACGAGCTGCTGCTCGATCGTCGACGCGCCCTGCACCACGCCGCCGGCGGTGACGTCCTCGTACGCCGCGCGCAGCACGCCCTGGTAGTCGACGCCGCCGTGCTGGTAGAAGCGCTTGTCCTCGACGTCGACGGTCGCCGTCTTCAGCAAGGGCGAGATCTCGCTCGACGTCACCGGTGTCCGGTTCTCGATCGACGGGATCAGGGCGAGCAGGTTGCCGTTCCTGTCGAAGATCCGTGTGGTGACTCCCGGATAGTGGGGCTTCAGCGTCTTCAGGTCGTAGCCCTTGAGGACGTCGCTCACGTAGAGCGTCGCGCCGACGCCGCCCGAAGCGACGACCGCGGCGAACCCAATCGCGACCACGATGAGCGCCGTGGCGGCGACCGACCGGCGGCCGTGCCGGCGGGCGACCGCCCGCCGCCGCCTCCTCCGCGCCGCGACGTGCCCGAGGACGTCGTCGTACGCGCGCCGGTTCCGCGGGGGGCCGCTCATCAGGCCGTCTCCTCCTCGAGCGCTGCCAGGACGCCCTCGTCGTTCAGGCGCGCGAGCGCTCGCTCACGGAGCCACGCCGCCGTCTGCGCCGCCTGGGTGGCGTCGGCCGTCCAGACGCCGACCGTGAAGACGGCCGTCGACCCCGTCAGGTCTGCGACGCTCACTCCCGGTCCCGGCCGGTCGGCCAGCGCGCCCGGCGCCGCCGCCGCAAGCTCCGACAGCACCTCGCGCACGCGGGTGCCCTCGGACGTGATCGGGACCGTGACCCGCGCCTGGGCCAGGCTGACCGGGTCGACCACCGTCATGTTCGAGACCCGGGAGTTGGCGAGCTCCTCGTTGGGGATCAGCACCCGCCTATTGTCGGGCGTCCGCAGGCGCGTGTATGTGAGACCGACGTCCTCGACGATCCCCTCGGCGTCCGCGATCGCGACCCTGTCGCCGAGTCTGACCGGCTGGTTGATCGCGATCATGACGCCCGCCACGAAGTTCGCGAGCGTCGAGCGGGCCGCGAACCCCACGACGAGCCCAAGCACGGCGGACGACGCGAGAACCGTCTGGGCCGCCGCCTTGGTCTGGTCGAACGAGAACAGCGCGGCGATGACGCCGACAAAGATGATGACCGCCTCGATCGCCCGGCGCATGAGGCGGTACCGCGTCTTGAAGACGGCGCGGTCGGCCTCGGGCAGCCGCTCGAGGAAGCGCATCCCGAACCGCTCGAATACGAGGCGGTCGAGAAGCACGATGATGACGAGCAGAGCAAGAAGGCCGCCGAGCACGATCTGCTGATGGCGGGTCACGGCGCGGTCCTCACGTCGTAGGTCAGCTCCCCAGTGGCGAAGTCGATCAGCCCAACGGTCTGCACCGGGCCGTCCGGGCGGACGCGGCCCGACACTCTCCAGACTAGCCGTCCCTTCGCCGTCGCCTCGTCGCTCCCTGCACCGACCGGCACGCGTAGGTTCGGCACGTAGAGGAGGTCCACGCGCACCGGCTGCACGGTCGAGCCCGAGAACGCCCGGGCCGCGAGCGCCCCGGCCTCGCCCGGGGACCCCGCCCGGGCCGAGCCGATCTCGCGCAGCGCGTCGGCGACGAAGTGCCACCCCTCCTGTGGGTGGGTCAGGAAGTCGACGGGCTCGCCCTGCCCGGTCGAGCGGCGGGCCAGCTCCGCGGGTCCGTAGATGAGCGTCCCCGCGACCAGCACGGCGACGACCGCCCAGAACAGGCTGCCCCTCCTCGGCATACGCGAAGTCTAGAATCGGCTCGAAAATGAGCTCCTGCCGCCTGCGCCTCGCCGTGCCGCTGGCCGCGCTCGCGCTGGCCGTGTCGGCGTGCGGGTTCAAGTCGGAGCCGGTGGGTGTGCTCCCGTCGTTCCCCCGCACCGCGGACGACGGCCAGGGACGCTCGGTGACCGTCGCCGCCCAGCCCACCCGGATCGTGTCGCTCGACGCCGGCCTAACCGAGACCGCGTACGCCGTCGGCGCGGGGGCCGACGTGGTCGGGTCGACCGGGACGGAGAGCTACCCGCCCGCGGCGCGGCGACTCCCGGTCGCGGTCTCGAGCGACGGAAAGCCCGAGACGGCCAAGATTCGCCGTCTGCACCCGGACATGATCCTCCTGCCGGCATCGCTCGCGGGCGAGGCGGCGGCGCTCGGGTCGCAGTTTCACGTCCCCGTCTACGTCGGCGGCAACGGGACGTTCGCCGACATCGAGCATGACATCGCCCAGGTCGGCGTGCTGACGGGCTACGGCGACCGCGGCAGGTCGCTCGTCCAGCACATGCAGGATCGTGTGGCGGCGATCCGCCGCGGAGTGGGCGCCGAGCCGCCCGTGCGCGTGTTCGTCGACAACGGGTTCTTCTACACGATCGACCCCGCCGGCCCGGCGGGCGATCTGATCACGATGGCCGGAGGCGTGGACGTCGCCGCCGACGCCGAGCCCGGGACGCCCTATCCGCTGGCCAAGCTTCGCGCCGCCAAGCCGCAGGCGTACCTCGCCGTCGCGGGCCGCGGCACGACGCTCTCCGGCCTGCGGACAAGCGGCGCGACCAAGCACCTGCCGGCCGTGCGGTCGGGCAGGTTCCTCCTGATCGACCCCAACGCGCTCACCGACACCGGCCCGCGGGTGGTCGCGACGCTGCGCCAGATCGCCCACGCGCTCCACCCATCGGCGACGCTGAGCTAGATGGCGTACGCCGCGGTTCTCCTGGACGCATACGGCACCCTCGTCGAGCTCGACGACCCGTTCGTGCGGCTGCGCGAGTCGCTTCGGCGCCACATCGGCGTCGAGGTCGCGCCCGCCGACGCCGAGCGCGCCTTCCGCGCCGAGATGGCCTTCTACTCGGAGGAGTGCCAGGTGGGCGCCGACGCCGAGAGCCTCGCCGGGCTCAAGGCGGAGTGCGCCCGGATCATCCTGTCCGAGCTCGGGATCGAGGCCGACGAGAGCGCGGCGGCGAGGATGCTCACCGACGCGGTCGCCTTTCGGGCCTTCCCGGATGCCGCTCCGCTGCTCGCCGGCCTCGAGCTGGCCGGCGTGCCGGTCGCGGTCGTCTCGAACTGGGACTACTCGCTTCGCGCGACGCTCGCCGGCCTCGGGCTCGAGTTCGACGCCATCGTGACCTGCGGCGAGACCGGCGTCCGAAAGCCGGATCCCCGCATCTTTCTCGAGGCCCTCGGACGGCTTGGCGTCGCACCTGCGGACGCCCTCCACGTCGGCGACCGCGACGGCACCGACGGCGCCGGCGCGCGGGCGGCGGGCATCGACGTGCGGATCCTCGATCGCGTCGGGGCGGTCCCCGGCCGGGATACCATCGCCGCGTTGACCGACGTCCTGGGGCTCCTGTGAACGATCGCCGCATCGGCACCGCGGCCGTCCACGCCGGGCGGCTGCCCGTCCTGCCGGGCGACCCCGTGATCGCACCCGTCCACCGCTCGGTGATCTACGAGTTCGAGTCGGCGGCCGAGTTCGGCGAGATCATGGCCGACGCCGGCCGCGGCTATCTCTACACGCGGATCCGAAATCCGTCGACCGACGAGCTGTCGGCGGTGATCGCCGAGCTCGAGGGCGCGCGGGCGGCCCACTGCTTCGCCTCGGGCATGGGCGCCCTGACGGCGGCGATGGCCGTCATGGCCCCGCCGGGCGCCGGCGTGGTCGCTGCCAAGCAGATCTACGGGCAGACGCATCGGATCGTGAACGCGCGCGACGACGGGCGGCTGTTTGACATCGCAGACCTCGACGGCCTTCGCGAGGCGTGCGAGGGAGCCGCGCTCGTGGTCGTCGAGACGCTCTCGAACCCGAACCTGGCCGTGGCAGACCTACCGGCGATCTGCGAGGTCGCGCACGCCGCGGGGGCCAAGGTGCTCGTCGACAACACGGTCGCCACGCCTGTGAACTGCCGGCCGCTCGAGTGGGGAGCGGACATGGTGATGCACTCCGCGACGAAGTATCTGAACGGGCACTCCGACGTGCTCGCCGGGGTCGCCGCCGGGCCCGAGTGGCTGATGGCCGAGATCCGCGCCGCCTCGCTCGACCTGGGCGCGACCCTCTCACCCGACTCCGCCTGGCTCGTGCGTCGCGGCATCCGCACGCTTCACCTCCGAGTCGAGCGGGCCGGCCAGAACGCGATGCGGATCGCCGAGTTCCTCGAGGCCCATCCGCGCGTGCAGCGTGTCGTCTACCCGGGGCTCGCCTCGCACCCGGCCCACGACGTCGCGCAGCGGATCCTCGACGGATTCGGCGCGATGCTGTCGTTCGAGCTGGAGGGTCGACGGGAGGCGGGCGAGGCCGCGATGGACCGCGTGCGCCTGTGCCTGCGGGCGACGAGCCTCGGCGGCGTCGAGACGTGCATCTCCCACCCCGCGTCGACGAGCCACCGCGACCTGACCGACGCCGAGCTCGAGGCGGCCGGGATCCGGGCGGGTGACCTACGCCTCGCCGTCGGGATCGAGGATGCCGACGACCTGATCGAGGACCTCGACCAGGCGCTTCGGTGACGCCCGAGCGGCGGGTGTCGCCGTGGTGGATGCTCCTCCCGGTGCTCCTGTTCGTCCTGAACTTCGTGGGCGGGCTGGCGTCGGACACCGGCGACCGCTCGAACGCGGTCTACGACCTGCCGACGCTGATCGCGTCGGGCGCGATCGAGGTTGCCTTCGCCGCCTACGCCGTGCTCGCGGTGCGCTTGTCGGCGCAGCCGGTGGCCGAGACCCTCGCGATCCGGCGCGTGCCGCTCCGCGCGGCCGTCGTGACCAGCGTCGTCGGACTCGGCGCCATTTTGGCATCCGAGGCGCTGCTCGACCCGTTCTTCAACGGCGGCGCGAAGCAGGGGATCGAGCCCACCCACGGCCCGCAGACGACCCACCAGTGGATCTCCGTGGCCGTCGCCGCGGTGACGCTCGTCCTGATCGCGCCGATCGCCGAGGAGTTGATGTTCCGGGGCCTCGGGTTCGCCGCATTCGGACCCGTGGCGGTGCCCGTGACGTCGCTCCTCTTCGCCATCGCCCACGGCCTTCCGTCCCTCCTCATCGAGGTGGCCGTGGCCGGGCTCGTGCTCGCCGAGATCAGGCGCAGAACCACATCGGTGCTGCCCGGGATGGGCGTTCACATCGCGTTCAACGGCATCGCGCTCGTGGTCGCGTTTCTCACCCTCTGAGTCCGGGTAGCTTCGCCTCTCAACCTATGCCTGCGTACACTCCTGCAATGCCGAATGCCGCCCATGACCCCGTCGTCGACGAGCTTCGGGCCGCCATCACCGCGGCAGACACCGAGATCGTCGCGGCCGTCAATCGCCGCGCCGCGCTCGTGGCCGAACTGCACGCGCACAAGCGCGCGAACGCGTACGACGTGTTCGACGCCGGCCGCGAGGAGCAGGTCATTGCAGCGGCGATCCAGGCGAACCCGGGCCCGCTCTCGGACGCCGGAATGCGCGAGCTCTACGGCGTCATCCTGCCCCTCTGCACCCGGGAGGCCGCGACCACATGACAGCGACCGCCACCGCCGTCGTCTCCGCCCGTGACGTCACCCGTCGCTACGGCGAGGGCGACGCTGCCGTCGATGCCCTCCGCGGCATCACCCTCGACATCGCGCCCGGCCAGTTCGCCGCGGTGATGGGCCCGTCGGGCTCGGGGAAGTCGACCCTCATGCACATCCTCGCCGGCCTCGACAAGCCGACCGAGGGCGTCGTCGAGATCGCCGGAACCGACATCACGAACCTCTCCGACAGTCGCCTGACCCTCCTGCGCCGCCACCAGGTCGGGTTCATCTTTCAGTTCTTCAACCTGCTCCCGATGCTGACGGCCGAGGAGAACATCCTGCTGCCGCTGCGGCTGGCCGGCGAGAACATCGACCGCACATGGGCGGACGAGATCATCGACCAGGTCGGCCTCGACGACCGGCGCAAGCACCGGCCGTCCGAGCTGTCCGGCGGCCAGCAGCAGCGCGTCGCGATCGCGCGAGCGCTCGCGTCGCGGCCGACCGTGATGTTCGCGGACGAGCCCACAGGCAACCTCGACTCGCAGACCAGCGCCGAGATCCTCGACCTGCTGCGCGACATGGTCACCTCGTATGGCCAGACCACCGTGATGGTGACGCACGACGCCAACGCCGCGGCCATGGCCGACCGTGTGCTGTTCCTCGCCGACGGGATGATCGTGCGCGACCAGGGGCGCTCCGACGCGTCCGAGGTGCTGGCCGCGATTGCGGAGGTCAGCGCGAAGTGATGCAGGTCGCCCTCCGCGGGCTGTGGGGACGAAAGCTGCGCACCGTGCTGACGGCGCTCGCGATCGTGCTCGGCACATCGATGATCAGCGGCACGTTCATCCTGCGTGAGCAGATCAACAGCGCGTTCTCGAGCATCTTCCAGAACAGCAACAAGGGCATCGACGTCGTGCTGTCGCGGCAGACCGCCTTCTCGTCCAACAACGGCCAGCAGGCCGGCCCGCTGCCCCAGTCGGTGATCGACCAGGCCGGTCAGATCGACGGCGTCCAGAAGTCCCAGGGCCAAATCCAGGCGTTCGGCTCGATCGTGGTCAACGGGAAGTACGTGCACAGCGCCGGCGGCGCTCCCAACCTGATCTTCTCGTCGGTGACCGAGCCGTTCTCGAACTCACAGTTCACCGCCGGCGGCCCTCCGCGGAACGGCCAGGTGGCCGTCAATACGAAGTTCGCCAAGGACGAGCACCTGCACGTCGGGCAGCTGGTGCACGTGGCCACGGACGTCGGCGTCGAGCCGGCGACGATCTCGGGCATCTTCAACCTTTCCGGCGTGTCGTCGATCGGCGGGGCGACGCTGATCGTCCCCACCTTCTCCGACGCGCAGAAGTGGTT
>JBOHBE010000242.1:0-3839 GCA_050698235.1 Gaiellales bacterium | reverse complement strand
CCCGTGATCGTGTACTGGGCCATGAGTAACCCGATGCCGAACACCACCCAGAACATCGGGTTGCTCCAGCTGTGACCCTGGAAGCCCGAGAAGTTCTCGGTGTCGGTGAACACGAATGACAGCGACTTGTGATGGTCGGGCACGAAGATCAGTGCGACGACAATGACGAGGACGCCGCCCATGTGCCACCAGGCCGAGATGTTGTTGATCCAGGGCAGGAGGCGCGGGCCGAACACGTTGATCAGGCCGTGGAGCGCGATGATGACCGTGTACGTCAGGAACACGTGGCCCTTGGTGAGCGAGTAGCCGAACCACAGGTTCATGAGCGACGAGATAAACGTCGCCGCCCCGAAGTCGATCGCCGCGGTCACGGCGACCTGGCCTATCAGGTTGAACCACCCCGTGAACCAGCCCCAACCCGCGCCGCCCAACCGGGACGACCAGTAGTAGAGGCCTCCGGCGGTCGGGTAGGTCGAGGCGATCTCGCCCATCGCGAGCGACACCAGGATGCAGAAGCCGCCCACGAGGAGCCAGCCCCAGGTGACGGCCACCGGACCGCCCCAGCCGATGGCGATGTAGTACGAGGTCAGACAGCCGGCGAGGATGGAGATGATGGTGAACGAGATGGCGAAGTTCGAAAAGCCACCCCAGCCGCGTAGGAGCTCCTGCGCGTAACCGAGGCGGTGCAGCGTCTGCTCGTCGGCGGACAATTGGTGGTGGGCGCCGGTCGGTGGCGGAGTCGCTCCGCCGCCGGTAGGTTGGCCGCCCCCTGGCGGTGGTGAGCCGCCGGGCGCACCGGGATCGGTGCTCATGAACCCTCCCTTCGGGATTGCCGTTGCGGCGAGATTAGAACGTCGCTCGGTCGGAGTAAAGCGACTCGCCGCGAAGGCGGTCTAGACCGACTGGAGCTGCCGCAGGGCGACCTGCGCGAAGCGCCCCGCCATGTCGCGGCCGATCGCCTCGTGGGCCGGGCCGTACCGGTCGAGCTCCGCGTCGTAGCGCGCGCGGTCATAGCCGAACCGCGCGAGCTCGTCGGGTGCCATGTCGGCCCACGACTCGAGGACCTCGCGCGTCGTCTCGATGTGGAACTGGGTGCCCCAAGCAGCCTCGCCGATCCGCAGGGCCTGGACGCACACGGGGTTTCGGGCCAGCTCGGTAGCGGCGGACGGCAGCTCGCACGCGTAGAGGTGCCACTGCATCGCCATGAACCGCGGCGGCAGGGCGCCCATCACCGGATCGGAGGAAGCGCCAGGCGCGGCCTCGACCTCGTACCAGCCGACCTCGGGCGGCTCGCAGCGGTACACCGTCCCGCCGGCCGCCTCGGTCAGGAGCTGCGCGCCGAGGCAGAGGCCCATCGTCGGCACGCCGGCCGCGATCGCCGCGCGCAGGAGGGCGACCTCGTGGATCAGCCACGGATGCTCGTCGGTCTGGTGCGTGTCGGCCGTGCCGCCGCCCGACAGGATGGCCGCAAACCCTTCGGGAGAGTCCGGCAGCTGCCCGGCGTGCGGGCTCACCGTGACGATCTCGAACCCGCGCTCCTCAAGGGCCTCGACGAAGACGCGGGCGGGGCCGCTCGACTCGTTCATGATGTGGAGCGCCCGCGGCGTCACGGCTCGCAGCGCCCGCCCAGGTGCTCGGCCAGGAACCGCTCGGCCTCGGCCTGGAACGCCATCGCGTTCTCGGGCTTCTTGAACCCGTGCCCCTCGTCCTCGTAGACGAGGTAGGTGTGCGGGATCCCGCGCTCGCGCAGTGCCGCGACGATCTGGTCGGACTCGCTCATCTTGACGCGCGGATCATTCGCTCCCTGAGCGATCAGGAGCGGGATGCGGATGTCGGCCACGCGCGAGAGCGGCGAGCGCTCCCACAGGAGGTCGACGTCGGTCTCGGGGTGGCCCACGCGGCGATGGAACTGCGAGGCGAGCTGCTTCCAGTACGGCGGGATCGTCTCGAGGAGCGTGCGCAGGTTCGACGGGCCGACGACGTCGACGGCGCACCGGAAGACGTCCGGCGTGAACGTCGCGCCGACGAGGGCGGCGTAGCCGCCGTACGAGCCGCCGTAAATCCCGACCCGGGAGCGGTCGGCGAACCCGGCCGAGACGACGTGCTCGACGGCGTCGATCAGGTCCTCGTGCATCCTGCGGCCCCACTCGCGGTCGCCTGCGTTCAGGAACGCCTTGCCGTATCCCGTCGACCCGCGGTAGTTCACCTGGACGCACAGGTAGCCGCGGTTGGCGAGCCACTGCGCCGTCGGGTCGTAGCCCCACGTGTCGCGCGCCCACGGCCCGCCGTGCACGTAGAGCACGGCCGGGAGGCCCTGCCGCGCTCCGCCCGGCGGGAACGTCAGGTAGCCGTTGATCTCGAGCCCGTCGCGGGCGGCGAACGCGAACGGCTCCATCGGCGAGAGCTCGTACCTCGCCAGATCGTCGTGCTGGGTGAAGAGGAAGCGGCCGGCCCGCTCGCCCCGGTCGAACGCGTAGTAGGCGACAGGGCCGTCGTCGGCCGTGAAGCCGACTGTCCACGTGCCGTCGGCGTGGTCGCGCGAGATGAGGAACGCGTCGCCCGGGTGGAGGGCCGTGATGGCGTCGAGGTCGCCTGCCAGGGCCGGGTCGAGCACCTGGTGCTCCAGCCGCGCGCGCAGGAAGCTCACGATCTCGACATCGCGGGTGACGGGGTTGAGCTCGGCCGAGGCGACGTCGTAGGTCGGGTCGTCGGCGAGCGTCTGGGGCGACGAGCCGGGCGCGATCTTCACGAGGCCGGCGGCGTTGGACGCGGCGGGGGTGATGACGTAGAGCGCGCCGTCGTCGGCCGTGAATCCGAGCGCCTGGCTCGACATCGCGTCGTCGGCGTCGAGCTCGAGGAGGGTCGCGCCGTCGAGCTCGAACGTCCCCGACCCGTCGTCGCGCATGCGCATCCCGCCGCGCGGGCGAAGCTCGTTGTCGACGAGCCAGTCGAAGTAGCCGGGGTTCTCGGCGACGAGCTCGAGCTTGCCGGTCGCCAGCTCGAGCAGGTAGGCGTCGTGCAGCTCGGGGCGATCCTTGTTGAGGCCGATCAGCATGCGGCCCGGGTGGCGCCGCGAGACGCCGAGCACGCGGGCCTGGACGCCGTCGAACGGCGTCGCGTCGCGGTCGGCGCCGCTCTCGGGGTCGACGATGTGGAACCGCCAGTTCTCGTCGCCGCCGGAGTCCTGGAGGTAGACGAGGTGGCGGCCGTCCTCGGCCCAGCGGTACGAGCGGATCCCGCGGTCGGTGTCGTTCGTCACCGGCCGCGCGCCGTCCCCGCCGAGGTCGCCGACCCAGACGTTCAGGACGTCGTCGACCGGCGCCAGGTGGGCCAGCCGGCGTCCGTCCGGGGCGACCTCGGGCGACCCGCGATCCGGGTTTCCGAAGAGGATCTTGCGCGGGATCAGGTCTGCCACGCCGCGAACGTTATCCGGCGCGCCGAGTGACGGCGCCCGTACACTCCTGCCGATGGATTCGCGCCCGATCGGCATGTTCGACTCCGGCGTCGGCGGCCTCACGGTGCTGCACGAGTGCCTGGTCACGCTGCCCCACGAGGACTTCGTGTACTTCGGCGACTCGCATCCCGACCGCTTCCCCTACGGCACCAAGCGGCCGCCCACCATCCGCCGCTACGCGCACGAGATCGCCACCCACCTTGCGGGCTTGGACGTGAAGCTGATCGTGGTCGCCTGCAACTCGGCCACCGCGGCCGCCCTGCCCGGCCTGCAGCGCGAGTTCGAGGTGCCGCTGGTGGGCGTGATCACGCCCGAGGCGCACGCCGCAGTGCAGGCCACTCGCAGCCGCCGGGTGGGCGTTATGGCGACCCGGGCGACGGTGGAC
>JBOHBE010000241.1:0-1763 GCA_050698235.1 Gaiellales bacterium | reverse complement strand
GTCTTCAGGGCGTCGAGCTGCGCGGTGGCGTAGTCGTTGGTGACCGTCGTGGCGTCGTCCGCCGACAGGCCGGCGTCGCGCAGGCCCTGATACGCCTGGTCGGTCGTGACGATCGGGATGCCGGTCTCGGTGGCCTTCGAGACCTGCGCCTTGACGTCGGAGGGCACCGCCGGGTTGTCCTGGATCCGCGAGTTGAATCCGTTCAAAAGCCCGAGCAGCAGCACCGAGCCGATCAGCGCGGTGCCGAGCGATGCACCCAGGTTCTGTGCCGTCCCCTGGAGCCCACCGGCCTCGTTCGTGTCATCCGGAGGAGCCGAGGACATGATCACGTTGCCGAGCTGCGACATCAGGAGCCCCGCGCCGATCCCGAAGAAGACGAGCGCCAGCGCGAACGCCGCCCCATTGAGCTTCACGTCGATCGTCCCGACGAGCACGAGCGCCGCGATCGCCATGGCGACGAGGCCCACCCGGACGACGGCCCGCGGCCCGAACCGCACCGCCACCTTCGGCCCGGCGAGCGCAGCGGCCAGCATCGAGATCGACATCGGGAAGAGACGCTTCCCCGTCTCGAACGCGTCGAAGCCGAGCACGACCTGGAGGTACACGGGCAGGACGAAGAACGTGCCCATCACGACGAGCTGCTGCGCGGCGAGCGACGCGAGTCCACCGCGGAGCGGCTCGATCTTCAGCAGCGTGCGGTTGAGGAGCGTGCTCTTGCCGTGCTCCTCGCGGCGCTCCTCCCACTCGAAGAAGAGGCCGAGCACGACCAGGCCGCCGATGATCAGGAACGGCACCAGCGAAAACCCGAGCGGCGTGATCTTGTGCCCGCCGATCACCGGCGCGGCGATCGGCTTGATCCAGCCCCAGGTGCTGCTCTTCAAGATCCCGAACACGATCAGGCCGAACGCGGCCGCCGAGAGCGCTGCGCCGCCGTAGTCGAGCTTCGGCGGGTCAGCCGGCTTGGGCGCGCGCTTCATCCGCCGGTGGACGACGAGCACCGCGATCACCACGAGGACCTCGCCGACGAAGACGTACCGCCAGCTCCAGGTGGTCGTGACGTAGCCGCCGATCAGCGGGCCCGCCGCGATCGCCGCGCCCGCGGCGCCGCCGATCATCGAGTAGGCGAACGCGCGCGCCTTGCCCTCGTAGTTCGCGGCGGTCAGCGCCGCGATCGCCGGGATCACCAGCACCGCGCCGAGCCCCTCGATCCCCGACCAGCCGAAGAGCAGCACCGTCAGGTTCGGGCTGAGCGCCGTGATCAGCGAGCCGAGCCCGTAGACGGCCAGCCCCAGACCGAACGCGCGATCGCGGCCCAGGATGTCGCCGAGCTTCGCGCCGACGAGCATGAACGCCGCCATCACCAGCGTGTACATCGTGATCGCGCTCTGCACCCCGGTGACCGTCGTATTCAGGTCGTCCACGATCTGCGAGATCGAGACGTTCATCACGCTCGAGTCGAGCACCATGATGAACTGGGCCGACGCCAGGATGATCAGCGGGATCCACCTGCGCACCCGCCGACTCTACGGGACGCCGCGGCCGAACCAGCGAGACGAGCCAGCTCTAAGGACCGGCCAAGCCCTCCGATGCCTAGTTGTGATCGGGGAACGTCGCAGCCCCGGGGGCTCCGGGGCCGGCCGAGCTTCCCGTCGCACCGGCGATCCCGGACGGGCCGATCGCTCCCGAGGATCCGCTGGGATGCACCGTCCCCGTGTTGCCGTCTGTGCCGCCCGGACCGCCGTGGCCCGGGGCTCCTCCCAGGC
>JBOHBE010000240.1:0-11665 GCA_050698235.1 Gaiellales bacterium | reverse complement strand
AGACATGTGTTGACCCCCTTGGGTTTGCGTTCACAGAACTTCGGCGATCAGCGCCGCTGCACGTGCGGCGCCGTCGGTCTCGACGTCTCGATAGGCCACCTCCTTCCCGATCTCCTCGGCGATCGCTCTCCCGAGCGCCTCGGGAGTGGATGTGGCGAAGTCCACGGGCCGGCCCGCGCGGTATCGCTCGAGCCGGTGGCGGACGTGGAACTGCTGCTCGAAGTGATGGCCGAGCGGGAACGAGAAGAAGGGGCGCTTCGCGGCGGCCAGCTCCATCGTCGTCCCCAGGCCGCCCTGCACGATCGCGAGGTCGCAGGCGGCCAGGTGGCGCCGTAGCTCGTGGACGTACGGCTGCACCTCGAGCCCATCGCGCGCGAGAAACGACGCCGGGTCGATGCGCGGGCCGGCGACGACGATCATGCGCAGGTCGGGGACGAGCCGGTGCGCCTCACCGAACGAGTCGACGATGTGGCGCAGGAGCGGCTCGCCGACGCCCGAGCCGCCGACGGTCGCGATGCACACCTGCTCGTGCGGCCCGTAGCCCAGCTCGGCCCGGAGCTCGGCGCGGTCGCCCACGGCGGGCAGCGGACCCGTGACGTAGCCCGAGAAGTCGAAGTGCTGCTCCGTCCACTCCCGGATGCCCGGCAGCCCGGGCCCGAACGTGTCGGGCACGATGTCGTCGGGGTTTCCGACGAAGATCGCGCGGTCGCGGATGCGCGGGTACCGGGCGATGTGCTCGATCATCTCGGCGTTGAGATCGGCGGTGAGGAAGGCCTCGTGCTCGCCGCCGTCGGGCAACGGCAGCCAGCCGACGAAGTCCGTGAGCCAGCAGTAGGCGGCCGTCTTCAGCTCCGGGTTTTCGTGCAGGAAGTAGTCGATCTCCCAGCCCTCGTCGGCGATCCACACGTCGTAGGGCTCCGCCTCGACGAGGTCGTGGAAGACCATGAAGTTCGCGACCAGGATCTCGTCCATCCGCCTGATGGCCTGGAACACGTGCAGGTCGTGGCCGGCGGACTCCGAGGCGATGTGGTGCGACTCGCTGGCGAGGTGGGCAGAGGCTGGGTGGATGCGCTCGCCGCGCGCCTCGAGGACTCGCGTCACCGGATCCTGCGCCAGCCAGTCGATCTCGAGGTCGGGGTGAACGCGGCGGAGCTCGTCGGCGATCGCGACGTCGCGCCAGGCGTGGCCGAGGCCGATGGGCGAGGAGATGTAGAGAGCCCGCCTGGGCCGGCTGCGACCGCGCGTCCAGCGCCGGTCCTGCGCGGGTGCGGTTGCGGCCGCCGCACGGCCGGCGTCGCGTATCACCAGGTTCAGCCGCACCGGGTCGCGGACCTGCGGCGCATGGCCGGAGGCCTCGACGCTCAGGTGCCCCCAGCCTAGGTGCTCGGCGACGGCCCTTCCTCGCCGGGCCTCGACGAGCTCGTCGTCCGTGCCGTGCACGACCAGGCCCGGGCACGTGATCCGCCGGGCGTGCTCCGTGGCAGTCTCGGGATCGAGGACCTTGGTGTTCCAGCCCGAGAAGCTCAGAAGCAGCGTCTCGGCGTCGGTCTCGAGCGCCCAGCCGACGGTGTCCTCGATCTGCTTCGTGGAGTGCGGCTCGCTGAAGGCTTCGCCGAAGAAGAACTCGGCGTAGCCGTGCCAGTCGCGGAGCCAGTAGTGCCTGTTCTCCTTGGCCCAGCCCTCGTCCGTGTCGAGCACCTCGTCGAACGGGTACGCGACCGGTTCGGGCGGGATGTCTCCGACCTGCACCGCCGGCGCGATCTCGATGAGGGCCGCGACCCGTTCGGGATGTTCGGAGGCCAGGATCAGCGATTCGCCCAGGTCACACCACGCGACGACGACTGCACGATCGACGCCGGCCGCGTCCAGGACGGCGACGGCGTCGCCGGCGTACTCCCGCCTCGCGTATTCCGCCCCCGTCCGGGGCCGGTCGGAGCGCCCGTTCCCACGCGGGTCGTACGTCACCACGGTTCCGTGGCGAGCCAGATACGGGATCTGGCACTTCCAGCAGCGGGAGTGGACGATCTCCCACGTCGGGAGGAGCAGGAACGCGGGCGCGCGAGTGCCGTAGCGCTCCCAATGGACGCGGACACCGTTGCGCTCGACGAACCCCTCTGCGTCCGGATATCGCGCCCGGGTCTGCTCGGTGGCGGCCGCGTTCACGTCGTCCCCCAGTCGTCGAGCGACTCCACGAAGTCGCGGATGAGCAGGTTCACGGCCACGGGGTCGCGAGCCTGCGGGCAGTGGCCGCCGCCCGCGATCGTCGTGAGCGACCCGTCCGTCAGGCGGGCGAGCTCGGCTCCGACCGCGTGCGGCGTGATCGCGTCGCAGCCGCCGTGGATCACGAGCACCGGGCAACGGACCGATGCGGCCGTCTCGGCGGCGGCATCGCCCAGCGCCGGACCGTCGTCTGCCGCAAGCAGGCGCTCCACCCCGCCCTCGAGCCACCACCCCACACAGTCCTCGATCTGCTTCGTGGAGTGCGGCTCGGTGAAGACCTGGCCGAAGAAGAACTCGAGGAAGGCCGGGAAGTCGCGCCGCCAGTAGTGGGCGTTGTACTGGTGCCACGGCCCTTCGAACGGGCGCTCGTCGTGGAAGTGCTCGAACGCCGCCGCCCGCTCCGGGGGCCAGGGCGCGAGCGCGAGCGTCGGGCTGATCATGACGATGCCGGCCACGCGTTCGGGCTGCCGCGACGCGAGGATCAGGCCCCGCTCAGCGCCGAGCGACAGGCCCACCACGACAGCGCTCTCGGTGCCCGTCGCGTCGAGCACCGCCAGCGCATCGTCGGCGAATGCGGACTCGGCGTAGGCGGCCGGGTCGAGCGGGCGGCCGGAGAGACCGTTGCCGCGCGGGTCGAAGACGAGCACGCGGTGGCGGCGCGCCAGATACGGGATCTGCGCCTTCCAGCAGCGCGAGTGCACGATCGACCAGGTGGACAGGAACAGGATCGAGCGGTCGCCGTCGCCGTAGCGCTCCCAGTGGACGCGGACGCCGTCGCGGTCGAGTTCGCCCACCTCGTCTGGGTAGCGGGCGCGGCTCTGCTCGGCCGTCGGCGTCATACCGCCGGCTCCATCGTCCGGATCGTCGCCTCGAACCACGCCCGGAGCTCGGCGTGGCCCGCCTCGACGCCCACGAGGCGCTCGTTGAACATGCCGATGGTGAACGTCATGATCAGCGTGACGAGGGCCGGCACCGCGGCGTCACTGAGGCCGTACTCGCGCGCAGCGTCGGTGAAGGCGTCGGTCAGGACCGAGCGCCACGTGGCATAGACCGCCCGGAAGCGGAGCGCGAGCTCGGGGTCGTTCATGGCGGCCGCCTGGAGCTCGGCCCAGATCTTGGGGTAGCCCGCGGCGAGGTCCTCGTCCATGAATCCCATCGCTCGGCGCCACTTCTCGAGGAACGGGATGTCGGCCGCGTACATCGCCCGCTGCCGCTCGGCGAGCCGATCCGTGAACCGCTCGAAGACGGCCAGCACGAGGTTGTCGACCGTCCCGAAGTAGTAGTGGACGAGGCCGTGGTTGAGGCCCGCCTCACGTGCCAGGCGCCGTGTCGAGATGCCGTCGCGGCCCTCCTCGATGAGGAGCCGCTCAGCGGCATCGAGGAACGCGGTGCGGATATCAGGTCTTGTCGGCGTCGATTTAGTCATTTGACTAAGTCGAGCGACTAAACCATAGAACCGGCTTCCCTGTCAAGCTCGGTGGCGTGGATCACGTTCTCGCTGAGCTCGTCCGCCTTCGGATCGGAACGACGTTCAACCAGTACGCGGAGGCGGGGCCCGACGACCTGTCCGGCGCTCCGGCGATGCGCCTTGCCAACCTGCGCGCCTACCTCGCGGAGCGGGCGGGCGCCGACGTGATCTGCCTGGGAGAGGCGGGCGGATACCAGGGGATGCGGTGGTCGGGGATCGCGTTCACCTCGGAGCGCGACCTGGAGCGCTGGGGCGAGCCGTACCGGCCGACATGCGCCGCGCGCAGGTGGAGCGAGCCGTCGGGGACGATCGTGCACCGCGTGCTCGGGGAGCTCGAGGCCGAGCATCGCGTCGTGCTCTGGAACACGGTGCCGACGCACCCGCACGCGCCTGGGAAGCCGCTCTCGAACCGCCGGCCGACCACGGCCGAGATCGCGGCCGGTGCCCCGCTCGCCATGCGGCTGATCGAGCTCGTCCAGCCGCGGACGATCGTCGCCGTCGGGCGTGTTGCCGAGTCGATCCTGCCCGCGGGGACAGCCTACGTGCGCCACCCCGCGAACGCCGGCGGCCCGGCCTTCCGCGAAGGGATGCGGGCTATCCTCGGCGCGCCGTGACGAGCGCCCAGCGCAGCGTGTAGGCGAACCGCTCCATGCCGGCGGCGACGTCGGTCTCGAGGCGTGCCAGGCCGGAGTCGTACTCGTCGGGGTCGAGCAGCCGGAGCGTCGAGATGTAGCGGCCGCGGACGCGATCGAGGACGTCGGCCGCGTCGGCCGTCACGTCCTGGTCGAGCCGGTGCACCGCGGCGTCGCTGAACCCGGCCCGCTCGAGGCCGACGCACAGCTCGCCGGGGTCGGGGAAGCGGCCCAGGTCGACCGCCGGGATCGACGGGAAGTACGGGTTCAGGAAGAACTCGCGGAAGTGCTCCGGCGCGAACGTACCGATGGCGATCCGCCCGCCCGGCGCGAGGACTCGCCCCAGCTCGGCGATCGCGGCGGGCCGGTCGTCGAGGAGATGAAGCACGAGGTGGGCGTGGGCCGCGTCGAACCAGCCCTCCTTGAACGGAAGCGCTCCCGCCTCGGCCCGGCGCCAGCCCACGCGCGTCGCGCCAGGCCTAGCCCGCGCCGCCGCGAGCATCTCATCGGACGGGTCGACGCCCCACACGCGCGCGCCGAGCCGCTCCGCCGCCAGCACCGCGAACCTGCCCGTGCCGCAGCCCACGTCGAGCAGGCGGGTGGCTCCAGCCAGCGCGGTCAGCGTGTGCTCGGCCAGCTCGTGCCACCCCTCCCCCGCCGGCCGCAGCCGGTCGTAGTCGTGCGCGAGCGCGTCGAAGTGGGTCACGCGGCCTTGACGAGATGCGGCTCGCCGCGCTCGGCGAGCGGCACGTCGATCGAGTCGAAGTCGCGGGGCAGCACGGCGGCCGGGAACTCGGAGCGGGCCTCGGCCAGGATCTCGCGGGCCGGATGCCGGGTCGAGATGTGCGTGAGGGCGAGCAGCCTCACCCCGGCCTCCCGCCCGAGCCGTCCGGCCTGGAGGGCGGTCGTGTGGCCGGTCTCGGCGGCGCGTTCTGCCTCCTCCTCGAGGAAGGTCGCCTCGTGGACGAGGACGTCGGCGCCGACGCACGCCTGAAAGAGCCCCTTGCAGGGACGCGTGTCGCCCGAGAACACCAGCGTGCGCCCCGGCCGGACCTCACCCACCACCGTATCGGGGCGGATCGTCACCCCACTGTCGAGCGTCACCGCCTCGCCGTGCTGGAGCAGGCCGAACATCGGCCCCTCGGGGACGCCGAGCCCGCGCGCGGCGTCGATGTCGAACCGCCCGGGGCGCTCGTCCTCGACGATCGCGTACCCCACGCTCGAGACGCGATGGTCCGTCGCGAACGCATGCACCCGGTAGCCGTCCCGCTCGACCGCGTCACCGGCCGTGAGTTGCTGCACCTCGACCTTGTACGTGAGGCGCCCGATCACGGGCCTCAGCACGTTCATGAGCTCCCCGAGCCCCGGCGGGCCGTAGAGGCGAAGCGGCGCCTCGCGGGCGCGCAGCGCGAACGTCTTCAGCATCCCCGGTAGGCCCAGGACGTGATCGGCGTGGCAGTGCGTGATCAGCACGTCGTCGACGTCGACGAGGCCGACACCCGAGCGCAAGAGCTGCCGCTGGGTGCCCTCGCCGCAGTCGACGAGGATGCGGTCGCCGCCGCGCCGGACGAGATGTCCGGGCGCGCCGCGATGGGCGCTTGGAGCCGCGCCGGCGGTGCCGAGGAAGAGCACGCTCAGGTCCACCGGCCGATTGTACGGCCCGGGGCGCTGGTCTCAGGCGATGCGCGGCGGGATCTCGGTGACCTGCGCCAGGCTGCGCTCGGCCAGGACGGCACGCGCACGGCGGAGGAACACGTCGAGCCGCAGGAGCTGCGCCTCGTCGCCGGAGGTCACGAGCCGGAGCACCGGCGCCGGCGGTCGATCGTCATCGGCCGCACGGCGCTCGTCGAGGTACACGACGGTGGCGTCGGGCGCCGGGAGGGGGCGCAGATGCCGGACGGCGCTCACGGTAGCTCGAGCTCCTGGCCGGCGAAGATCGCCGAGCCCGGAATGTGGTTGGCGACACGGATGCGGTACACCGCCTCGCGCGGGTCGTCGCCCGGGTAGGCGCGCTCGGCGATGCCCCAGAGGGTCTCGCCGGCGTGGACGCGATGATGGCGGGGCGGCGAGGCGCCGCGCGACGGAATCGCCTCTCCCAGGAGGAAGGCGCCTGCACAGGCAAGTGCCGCAAAGGCGGTGATGAGGCGGCGTGTGGACGTTGAGGCGAACATGTGTTCGGATACGGTAGCGAACACATGTTCGGTTGTCAAGCGGCGTACTCTGCGGCCCGTGGAGCTCTCGTTTGCCCGCAGGTCGCTGGCGCTGGACGCCCCGCCCCGGATCATGGCGATCGTGAACGTGACCCCCGACTCGTTCTACGACCGGGGCCTCAGCGCCGACCCCGCGGCCGCCGTCGAACGCGGCGTCGCGATGGTCGCCGCGGGCGCCGACCTGCTCGACATTGGCGGGATGACGGCCCAGCCGGGCGAGCCCATCCCCGCCGGCGCTGAGATCGAGCGGGTGGTCCCCGTGGTGCGGGGGTTGCGCGAGCTCGTCGACGTCCCCATCTCGATCGACACGTACCGCGGCGAGGTCGCAGACGCCGCGCTCGCCGCCGGCGCCGACCTCGTGAACGACCACACCGGCCTCTCCGACCCGCACCTCCTGGAGGTCGTCGCCGCGCACGATGCCGGGCTGGTTCTGACGCACCTGGGGCTCGCGCCGAAGCAGGAGCAGGACGGCCGGTACACGGCGGCGTTCGACGACATCACGGACGCGCTGGCGAGCCTGGCCGCGCGTGCGGTCGGCGCCGGGGTCAGGCGCGACGCGATCCTGGTGGACCCGGGCCTCGGGTTCGGCAAGGACACGAGCACCGACCTCGAGACGCTCCGCCGCCTGCCGGAGCTGCGCGCGCTGGGCTATCCGGTGCTGCTCGCCCCATCGCACAAGGAGGTGACGGCCGAGCCACTCGGCCTCTCGGAGGACGCGCTCGAGGGCACGGCGGCGGTCGTCGCCGTCACCGCCTACCTCGGCGTGGACGTGCTGCGCCTCCACGACCTGCCGTTCATGGCGCACGTCGCCCGCATGGGCTGGCTCATCTCAGGCCGGGATCAGGCGGGGACCGACAGGTCCTGATCGAAGAACGAGGCCAGGAACTTGCCGTCGCGGTAGATCGGCTCGCCGTCGGCGTGGATCTCGGCGCCCGACCGCAGGTCGCAGACCATGTCCCAGTGGAGCCCGGAGACGTTGGTGCTGCCCGTGTCGGGGTATCCGGCACCCAGCGCCATGTGGCACGTCCCGCCGATCTTCTCGTCGAAGAGGATCTGGCGCGTGAACTCCTTGACCGCGTAGTTCGTGCCGATCGCGAACTCGCCCAGGATGGTCGCCCCGTCGTCCATGGCGAGCATCTGGCGGAGGTAGTCCTCCCCGCTCGCGGCCTCGCTCATGACGACGCGCCCGTTCTCGAACCGCAGGCGCACGTCCTCGACCTCGCGCCCGCCCATGACCGCGGGGAAGCTGAACCGCACGTCGCCGTTCGTCGCCGTTTCGACGGGGCCGGTGAAGACCTCGCCGTCGGGGAAGTTGCGGTCACCCTTGGCGGCGATCCAAGTGCGCCCCTCCACGCCGACCGTCAGGTCGGTGCCGTCAGAGAGCACGCGGAGCTCCCGCACCTGCGAGAGCTGCTCCGCGAGTGTCGTCAGCCGGGCTGCATACGTCCGCCACGCGGCGACGGGGTCGGCCGTGTCGAGCCAGCCGGCGCGGAAGACGAAGTCGGCGTACGCGTCGAGCGACATGCCGGCGTCCTGGGCGAACGCCTCGCACGGGACGGCGGTCACGCACCAGCGCAGGTCGCCCGACGCCGACCGCTCCATGAACTGGGCCATCAGCGGCTGAGCCGCGCGCGCCCTGCGGGCGACCTTGGCCGGGTCGATCCCAGTGAGCTCGCGGGTGTTCCAGGCGGCGTGGACGGAGATGCGGGCGTCGATCGAGCCCATCTCCTCGAGCGCCCATTCCGGAAGGTTGTCGAGCTGCTCGTCGCTCGCGCGCGAGAGGTAGGCCTCGTCGGTCCCCTGCACCGACGTCCGGACGCGCGCGATGGCGCCGACCTTCGTCGCCGCGCGGACGAGCTCGACGATCAGCTCCTCGGCCATCGCCGGGCCCTGGATCAGGACCGTGTCGCCCTCGCCCAGCTCGAGCGAGAAGTTGACGACGACGTCGGCCAGCCGCTGGATGCGCGGGTCGCTCACAGGAACACGCCGTCCTTCGAGATCACCTCGCCGTCGGCGTGGATCTCACCGCCCCGGCGCAGGTCGCAGACCAGATCCCAGTGCAGGCCCGAGGTGTTCGTGCCGCCGCACTCCGGGAAGGCCATCCCGAGCGCGACGTGGCACGTCCCGCCGATCTTCTCGTCGAAGAGGGTGTCGCGGGTCGGCGACTGGATCTCGTCGTTCATCCCGAACGCCACCTCGCCCAGGTAGCGGGCGCCTGCGTCCATGTCGAGCATCCGCTCGAGGAAGTCGCCGCCGCGCGTGGCCTCGTGCCCGACGACGCGGCCGTCGTCGAACTTCAAGCGCACGCCCGCAACGTCGTTCCCCATGTAGGTCGCGTCGAAGCTGAACGCGATGTGGCCGCGGGTGCCGCCCTCGACCGGGCTCGTGTAGACCTCACCGTCGGGGAAGTTCTTGTGGCCGTCGGCGTTGTCCCACGTCCGGCCGGCGACATCGAGGACGAGGTCGGTGTCCTCGGCCAGGATGCGGATCTCGCGCACGCCTGTGAACCGCTCGGCGATCTGCGCCTGACGGGCCGACTGCTCGCGCCAGAACGCGATCGGGTCGACGTCGTTCAGATGGCCCGCGCGGTAGACGAAGTCCTCCCAGTCCGAGAGCGACATGCCCGCGTCCTGCGCGGCCGCGTTGCACGGGAACGCCGTCCCGCACCAGCGCACGTCGCCCGCCGCCTCGCGTGCGAGGAAGCGCTCGAAGAGCGGGCGCATCGACGCCGACCGCGCCGCCTGCGTCTCGGGAGGCACGCTGCTCATGTGGCGGGTGTTGGCGTTCGCCCAGATCGTCAGCACCCTGGTCGGGGCCTCGATGTCGACCTCGTCGAGCCTCGTGATGGCGGCGACCTGCGCCTCGGTCGCTCCCTCGAGCAGCGCGGCGTCAGCGCGCTCGAGGCGCGGCCGGAGCATGGGATGGCCGCCGGCCTCGGTCACGAGCTTCACCATCTCGACGAACAGCGGCTGCGCGAGGGCCGGCCCGTCGATCAGCACCGTGTCGCCGGGGCCCACCTCGAGCGAGTAGCGGCACAACACCTCGGCCAGCCTCGTGACTCGCGGATCGGGCACGGCGCGGGATGTTAGCCGCGCGCGCTCAGAACCGCGTCGAGCAGGCGGCCGGCGCCGAACCGCACGGGGTCGTCGGCGATGAGGCCCGTCTCGCGCTCGGTCTCGGCGATCGCGGCCCGGGCGGCGTCCTCGTCGAGGCGGTTGGTCTTGAGGGACACCGCGACGACCGGCGCCGGCCGCACGTGCCGCGCCATCCGCACCTGGTCGTCGATCAGCTCGGTGAGCGACGGGATCGGGAAGCGCGGGTCGCCGTCGATCGTCTGCCGGCCCGGCTCGTGCACGAACACCAGGGCGTGCGGCGCCGAGCCGTGCAGGAGCCCGAGCGTCACGCCCGAGTAGGCCGGGTGGTTGAGCGAGCCCTGGCCCTCGATCCAGAGGATGGCGCCGTCGCCGCCGCGCTCGTGGCCCTCCATGACCAGGCGCTCGGTGGCGCCCGCGATGTAGTCCGAGATCACCTCGTCGACCGCGATCCCCCACCCTGCGATGGCGATGCCCGTCTGTCCGGTGGGGACGAAGACCGACGCGTGGCCACGCCGCCGGGCTTCGGCGTCGAGCTCGAGGCACACGGTCATCTTGCCGAGGGCGCAGTCCGAGCCGACGGTGAGGACGGTGTGCGTCGGCACGGTGAGGTTCGCCCCGTTCGGCACGTTCAGGCCGTGCGGCGCCCGGCGCAGGTCGTGCAGCTCCCGGCCCGACAGGCGGGCGGCCGAGTCGAACTCCGGATCGTCTCCGAGGAAATCGTGCAGGCCGCTCTCGACGTCGAGCCCGTTCTCGAGCGCCTCGAGGATCGCGCGGCGATAGGCGTCGGGCAGCTTGCCTCCCGACGGCGCGACGCCGACCAGGAGCGTCGTTGGCTCGAACGCCAGCGTATCGGCGAGTGTCGAGACGACGGGGACGTCGCTCTTGAGCCCGGGCACGTGGTCGCCGGCGACGGTGCCCGCGCGAGTCGAGTCGATCACCGCCACCGTCGGCGACTGGGCGTAGCGCATCACCCCGGTCGCGGTCTTGGCCTCCTCGTCGAACGCGCCCTCGGCGAGGATCACGTAGCGCTTCACGGCCACTGCTCCAGCGAGTCGACGCCAAGGCCTGGGCCGTCGCTAGGCAGGACGCACCCGTCGGCGAACCTGAGGCCGGTGTGGGTGTCGTTCGCGTTCAGGAGGTGGCCGTCGAGATCGACGACGTCGACGAGCGGCGAGATCTGCGCGGCTCCGGCGATGCCGAGGCTCGACTCGTTCATGCAGCCGAGCATCACGCGCAGGTCGAGCGCCCGCGCGGCGTGGATCATCCGCAGCGCCTCGCGGATGCCGCCCGACTTGGTCAGCTTGATGTTGATCCCGTCCGCGGCGCCCGCGGCGGGAGCCACGTCGGCGAGGGTGTGGCAGCTCTCGTCGACGACGATGGGGATCGGCAGGCCGGCGGCGTGCAGCTCGGCGTACCCCTCGCGCTCGGCGGCAGGGAGCGGTTGCTCGACCAGCTCCACGCCGAGCGAGACCAGCTCGGGGACGAGCTCGAGCGTCGACTCGACAGTCCACGCCTCGTTCGCGTCGACCCGGATGAGCGCGTCCGGGGCTGCGGCGCGCACGATGCGCACCCGCTCGAGGTCGCCGGGGCCGCCGACCTTGATCTTGAGGGCCTTGTACGACGCCGCGCGAGCCGCCCGGTCAGCGGTGCCGTCGAGCGTGTCGATCGAGATCGTATAGCTGGTCGGCGGCGGCGTGCGGTCGAGCCCGAGGATGCGCCACAGCGGCTGGCCGCAGATCTTTCCGAGCAGGTCGTGCAACGCCCCGTCGACCGCGCACTTGGCCGCCATCTGGCCGGGTAGCTGCGACAGGCGATCGAGGATCGCGCCGGTCGCGAGCGGATCGTCCCTGAGCAGCGACCCGGCATGCTCGAGGATCCAGGCGTAGGCGGTGTCCGGCCCCTCGTCGTAGTGCTCATCGGGGGCGCCCTCGCCGTAGCCGACCAGACCGTCGTGCGAGATCGCGACCTGGACGACCCTGGAGTGGGTGTCGGCCGAGCGGGAGATGACGAACGGCTCGAGGTACTCGAGCGTCACGATCC
>JBOHBE010000239.1:0-11412 GCA_050698235.1 Gaiellales bacterium | reverse complement strand
CGGCTTCGACGCGGCGTCCGGGTCGCCCGCCAGCCACACCTCCTCGGCATCGAAGTCGAACGTGAAGGCGACGGCGCAGCGGGCGCCCGAAGGCCACGTCATGGATCTACGGCCAGGGATAACTTGGGGGATCGGGACTGGGAGCGTCGAGGAGACGCGTTTCGACCGACCACGCATACGGCTCGTACTCGTCGTCGCGCGTCTTGACCGACGCGATCGCCCACGCGGTGGCCGGCCCCGCGATCAGCTTGATATCGGGATCGCCGTGCACCACCGCTTCGGCATCCCACCAGGTGTCGGTCGTGGTGTACGGCTCATCCGAATGCCCGATCGCAAACACGATCCGGTCTTCCTGAATCTGCGCGACCACGACCTTGAAGGTCGCGCTGACTGCGTACCGGTCCCAGTCGCCGGTCGGCCCGACGACCTTGACCGTGCGGCCGGCATCCACGAGCTTCAGATGTGCATCGATTCTTGGCCCCATGGCCATCCGTCCCCCTTTCGTTCGGCGAAGCCGCGGACTAGTCGCCGTCCGAGGCGTCGAGGAAGGTGCCCGGATCGATCAACTCGAAGTGGTCGGCCCATTCGATGACCTTCGTGTCGCCGTTCCGCTTTGTCACGCGCCCCCGACCGACTCCCCTGGCCCTGCCCACGGCAAGGACGCCCCGGACGTCTTCGATGTCGGTCTCCCACATCTCGCCCGCTGCGACCAGGATCGACAGCTCCGGCGTATGGCGCTCGACGCCGTTCTTGTCGACGACCGTCACCCTGAGGAGCTCGAGCGAGATGTCATTTGGGCCGAAGCCCGCAGGGCCGCAGACCTCGAGCGCGCCGTCACTTTGGAAATACAGCGGATCGTTGAATCTCGGACCCATCGGTACCACCTCCTTGGTGGAGTGACGAGTGTGTCAAACGCTCACAGGACGTGCGAGAAGGCGCTGAGCTTCCCTCGCGCGGACGACGTTTCCCTTGGCCTGGTACGTGCCGAGTGCGGTCCTCAGAGCGGTGGCTGCGTCCTCCGGGCACCCGGCGGCCTCGCAGACGTGCGCAAGGTCGACCATCGAATCGCCCTGGAGATTCAGGTGGTCGGTCGTCATCGCGATCTGGGTCGCCTCACGGGCAAGCTCGAGCGCCTGACGGACCTCACCCCTGCGCGCGAGCACGCGAGCGCGAATCTGGCGCCAGACCACCTGCGGCCAGGCGTCGTCGTCCGTCGCCAGGGTGGCACAGCGTCGCGCGAGTCTGTCCGCCTCACGGTCGCGTCCGGCCACCAGCGCGACCTGCGCGAGATAGCCCTCGGTCGACGCGAGCACGGCCCGCTCCCCCATCTGCTCGAGGAGACGCCGGCCCGCCTTCAGGTGCCGCTCGGCTCGCGCGAGGTCGCCTGCCAGCATCGCCACGAACACCTCCGGATGCGAAACCGCGGCGTCGACCGTCGGGCCGAAGCCGGCCAGCGTGGCCATCGACTCGTCGAGGAGCTCGAATGCTGTCGAGAACTCCCCTCGCATCGCGTGCAAGCTCGCGAGCGGCTGAAGGGCGAGCGCCTCCGCCCATGGGTCATCCTTCAGGATCACCCGGATCTCCTCGCAGCGGGCGATCGCCGCGTCCACCGGCGTGGGACCGACCGCGGCCGACGCGGCCTCCCAGCCGACGGCGTCCGAGAGCGTCCGCTTGTCCCCTGCCTGAAGCGCCTCTTCGGCGGCCCGCCGCCACGCCCGCTCTGCCTCCGCGGACTGGGCCTTGATCCACCAGAGCAGCGCCCGGACATGCCAGAGCTGCGCTAGGCCGCTGTGGTCGCCCGCGGCCTCGAGCGCCCGTTCCAACCCCTCTCCCTGCCGGCGCATCAGCCGTGCCACCGCATCCGGATCGACCTGAAGGCGCGACGCCAGCCGGGAAACCTGCGCCCGGGCCCCCAGAGGCCCGTCGCCCGCATCAACCGCGAGCGCACGCGCCTCACGCAGCGCCGCCTCCGACTCGCGGAACCGGCCCTGCTCGCGGTGGACGCCGCCGAGATCGATGAGGAGCGCCGCACGGTCCGGGTCGGTCCTGGGGAGAAGCACAACCGCGCGCTCCAGCAGGTTCGAGGCGCCGCCGCGGTCGCCGGCCGAGAGCGCGCGCCGCCCCGCATCGCTCAGGTGCCCCGAGGCCCGCGTGGCGAGCTCGTGGTGGCGTTCGTCGCCGGCTCGCCCGAGCTGCGACCGGTACTCGTGGGCCTGCTCGAGGTGGTAGCCGACGATCTCGTCGGCCGCGCTCCCTCGGTCATCGCGCCCGAGCAGCCAGCCGGCGTACGCCACGTGCAGGTCGGCGCGCCGCCGCTTTGCCAGGAGGTCGTACGCCGCGTCGCGCACCAGGATGTGCGTGAAGCGGTAGCCGGTCTCGCCCGCGAACTCGGGCCGGTCGTGCCGGATGAGCTCGCGATCGACGAGGGAGGCGAGAGCGGCGTCCACTGTGCGCTTCTGGTCGACGAGCGCCCGCACGGCGCCGCTATGGAACCCGCGACCCTCGATCGATGCGGCCTCGACCACGCGGCGCTCGCGCACCGGGAGCGCGTCGATGCGCGCGGCAAGGAGCGCCTGGATCGTCGGCGGAGTCCGAACCCCCGGGTCGTCGGCGCGCATCGCGACGAGCTGCTCGAGGAAGAGCGGGTTGCCCTCCGCCGCGTACATCACCTCGTCGCGCCTGACCTTCGCCCGCCGCCGGGTCGCCAGGCGGCCGAGCAGCCGGGCCGAGTCCGTGTCGGACAGCGGCTCGAGCCGGACGATGCTGCCCTTCCCTCCCGCCGCGACCCACGCAGGGCGCCGCTCGAGCAGGTCGCCGCGCGCGACGCACACGATCAGGACAGGCCCCGTCGCGTGCGCCGCGACGTGCTCGATGAGGTCGAGCATCGCGGGCTCGGCCCAGTGGATGTCGTCGAAGGCGGCGACGAGCGGGCCGCGGCGCGCGAGCGCCTCGAAGAGCCGGCGCACGGCCCACTGGACGTCCACCTCGGTCGCGCTCGCCCCTGTCCGCCCGGCCGCGGCAGCGACCCGCGTCGCCACCGCCTGCTGCTGGGAGTCGCCCGAGAGCAGATCCTCGATCTCGGCCACGCCGGTGGCCCCCGCCAGCTCGTTCACGATCTCGATCAGCGGCCAGTAGGTGATGCCCTCGCCGTACGGCAGGCAGCGGCCGACGACGACCGTCGCGTCCGCCTCGATACCGGCGATGAACTCCTTGAGGATCCGGGACTTGCCGATCCCCGCGGGGCCGGTGACGGTGACGAGCACGCAGCGGTCACGGTCGACGGCCCGGCGAAAACGGGTGTTCAGCATCCGCAGCTCGGCCCGCCGCCCCACGAGCGGCACGGCGGATCCGCGCGAGTAGCGCCCAGTCGGATCGACCAGCCCCTCGACCTCCCACATCCGAAGCGGCCGCGCCTTGCCCTTGGCGTCGATCGGGCCGTGCGACCGCAGCCGGGCGGCGCCCTCGACGAGGCGGCGGGTCTGGGGGCCGATGACGATGCCGCCGGGCGGTGCCGCCGACTGGAGGCGGGCGGCCGTATTCACGGCGTCACCGGCGACGAACCCATGGCCGCTCGCCCCGTCGGCGCCCGCCACCTCACCGGTGTTGACGCCGATCCGCAGCTCGAGCCCGACACCGAGGTCGTGCTCGAGCTCGCGGTTCAGCTCGGCCATAGCGTCGCGCATCTCGATGGCCGCGCGCACCGCCCGGAGCGCGTCGTCCTCGTGCAGGACGGGGATGCCGAAGACCGCCATGACCGCGTCGCCGATGTACTTCTCGACCGTCCCGCCGTGCCGCTCGAGCGGCTGCCGCATGGCGGCGAAGTAGCGGGTCTGAACGTCGCGGAGGGCCTCTGGGTCGAGCCGCTCGCCCACGGCGGTGGAGCCGGCGAGGTCGGCGAAGACGATGGTGACGGTCTTTCGCACCTGCGCCGCAGACGGGGGCCCCCGACTCCCGGCACGCGCTTCCATCGGACGATTCTACGGGAGCGGCCACCGGTACACTGCCCCGGCATGGCTCGCGACTATCCCTCGGTCCTGGACCTGGTCGGCGGCACCCCGATCGTGCGGCTCGGACGGGTCGCTCGCGGGCTCCCCGCGCAGGTCGTCGCCAAGCTCGAGTACATGAACCCCGGCGGGTCGGTGAAGGACCGGATCGGGCTCCCGATGATCGAGGCGGCCGAGCGCGAAGGGAAGCTCCGGCCGGGCGGGACGATCGTCGAGCCGACATCGGGCAACACCGGCGTGGCGCTCGCGATGGCGGCCGCGATCCGCGGCTACCGGATGATCTTCGTCATGCCCGACAAGATGAGCCAGGAGAAGATCTCGCTCCTGCGCGCGTTCGGCGCCGAGGTCGTCGTGTGCCCGACCGCCGTCGAGCCCGAGTCGCCCGAGAGCTACTACTCGGTGTCAGACCGGCTCGCCGAGGAGATCCCCGGCGCCTTCAAGCCCGACCAGTACTCCAACGCCGCCAACCCGAAGGCCCACTACGAGACCACGGGCCCCGAGATCTGGGAGCAGACCGGCGGCGAGCTCGACGCGCTCGTGATCGCGGTCGGGACGGGCGGCACCATCTCGGGCTGCGCGCGCTACCTCAAGGAGCCGAAGCCGGATCTGCGCGTGGTCGGCGCCGACCCGGAGGGCTCGATCTACTCGTCCGCGTCGGTGCACCCCTACCTTGTCGAGGGGATCGGCGAGGACTTCTGGCCCGAGACCTACGAGCCGGATCTGGTTGACGAGTACGTGACCGTCTCCGACCGCGACTCCTTCACGACCGCCCGGCGGATGGCGCGCGAGGAGGGCGTCCTCGTCGGTGGCTCGGCGGGGACGGCGATCCACGCCGCCCTTGAGGTGGCACGCCGGATGGAGGCCGGGCAGACGGTCCTCACCATCGTCCCCGACGGCGGCCGCGCCTATCTCTCCAAGTTCCTGAACGACAACTACATGATCGAGTACGGCTTCCTCGAGCGCGAGGCGCCGGCGCCGACCGTCGACGAGGTGCTGCTCGCCAAGCACGCCGGCGAGGTGCCCGAACTGGTGACGATCGAGTCCCACCACAAGGTCGGCGAGGCGATCTCGCTCATGCAGCGCTATTCGATCTCGCAGCTCCCGGTCGTGCGGACGCAGCCGGCGGAGTCGCTCTCGGACGTCGTCGGGTCGCTGAGCGAGCGCGGCCTCCTCGACCGCGTGTTCAAGAACCCCGACTCCCTGAACGACGAGGTGTCGCAGGCCATGCAGCCGCCGCTGGCGGCGGCCGACGCGGCCGACACGCTCGACCGCGTGTTCTCCGACCTGTCAGGGGGGAGCGCGGCCGTGGTCGTGGCGCGCAGCGGGAAGCCGGCCGGGATGCTCACGCGCTCCGACCTGCTCGAGTATCTCGCGCGCGCCCGGAACGGTTCTTGAGCCTCACGCTCGCGGCGCTTCGCCGGCATGTCGTGGCGGCCCAGGGGTACGCGACCCGGTACCGGGTCGCCCGCCCGGACGACGTGGCCGAGGCCATCCGCCGCCTGTCGGCCGTGCAGCTCGACTCGATCTCGACCGTCGACCGCTCCCACCGCCTGACGCTGCTCTCGCGTGTCGGCCGCTACCCGCCGCGGACGGTGTCGAACCTCCTGAGCACGGGACGCGTCTTCGAGTACTGGGCCCACGAGGCGTGCCTGCTCCCGATCGAGGACTGGCCGCTCGCACGAAGCAGGATGCTCTCGCAGCCCGACCATCCGTGGTGGGGCGACATCATCGACCGCGACCCCGCGCTCGCCGATCGCATCATGAGCGAGATCCGCGAGCGCGGCCCGCTCGGGTCGCGCCACTTCGAGGGCGGCCCGAACGTCGGCGGGATGTGGAGCCTGAAGCCGGCCAAGCGGATGCTCGAGGCGCTGTGGTCGTCGGGCCGGCTCGTCATCGCCACCCGGGACGGCTTCCAGCGGATGTTCGACCTGCCGGAGCGCGTGGTTCCCGACGCGGTGCTGGGCGCGCCCGTGCCGGGCGAGCATGAGGTGATGCAACGCCTCGTCGTGCGCGCCGTCAAGGCCCGTGGGGCGCTCACCGAGTCGGGCGTCGTTGAGCACTGGCGGCTCAAGGGCGGAGTGGCCGGCATCAGGCCGTACGTCGACGAGCTCGTTGCCGAGGGTGCGCTCCAGCGCGAGGACGTGGACGACGGCGGCCCGCCGGTCCTGCTGCTGCCCGACGCCAAGCCCGAGGCCGCGAGGCCGGGCGGGTCTGTGCTGCTCTCGCCGTTCGACAACCTGCTGTGGGATCGCCCGTTCGCCGAGCGCGTGCTCGGCTTCCGGCACCTGATCGAGGTCTACAAACCGGCTCC
The DNA here is from genome assembly GCA_050698235.1 of Gaiellales bacterium. Taxonomy (GTDB): domain Bacteria; phylum Actinomycetota; class Thermoleophilia; order Gaiellales; family JAICJC01; genus JAICJC01. Next base: position 5,097 of record JBOHBE010000239.1, on the reverse strand, counting down.
GGAGCGGCGCTACGGCTACTACGTCCTGCCGCTGGTCGTCGGCGACCGGGTCGCCGGCCGCGCCGACGTGAAGGCCGACCGCAAGGCAGGCGTGCTGCGCCTGCTGGCCTGGCACCCCGAGTCGACGCGCCGGTCGGCCACGCGCGACGAGGCGCTCGAGCGGGCGTTCGCCCGGCTCGCCCGCCAGCTCGCGCTGGAGCCCGCCGCCAACTAACGACGGCCGGCGGTCGTCAGGAGGGGCGTGAGGAAGTCGTCGCGCCTGATCTTCGAGAGCCGGCTCTTCCGCCTCGGCGAGTTCCACCTGCTGCCGGGCAACCCGCGCTGGCGCACCGAGAACTGCATCGGGCCGGCCGCGCACGTGGTCTTCCCGGGAACGGCGGTCAGGATCACGCACGCCGGTTGCCGGGCGCTCATCGCCGACGCCAACCAGGTCGTTTTCTACCGCGAGGGGGAGTCCTACCGGCGCGAGCTTGTCGACCCGCGCGGCGACCACTGCGTCTTCGTCGTCCCGGCTCCGCTGCTCCTCGCCGAGGCCATCGCGGCCGCCGGTGGCGACGGGCTCTCGTTCACGCACGGCCCGGCCGACGCGGCGACCTACCTGCGCCAGCGCGTCGTCGCCCACCATGCCGTCCACTCGCCCGATCCCGACCCACTGCTCGTGGAGGAGGAGCTGACCCGGGCGATTGCCGCCGCGGTCGAAGCAGCCGTGCGGGCCAACGGCGTCGCGCCGCCCGGGCCGGCAGCGGGGGAGGCTGCCGTCGATGCGGCGCGCGCATCGCTCGCCGCCCGCTACGCCGAACGGCTCTCGCTCGACGGGCTCGCGCGGGAGGTGCACGTGTCGCCGTTTCACCTCGCGCACCGCTTCCGGGCCCGCACAGGCACTGGCCTTCACGCCTATCGGACGCAGCTTCGCCTGCGCGAGGCGCTCCGCCGGATCGCCGAGCCCGAGACCTCGCTGACCGACCTGGCGCTCGACCTCGGCTTCGCCAGCCACAGCCACTTCACCGACACGTTCCGGCGCACGTTCGGACGGCCGCCGTCGGCCGTGCGGTCGGCCGTTCGCTCGCGTGGGTCGGCGGAAGCCCGCAGGATCCTGGAAGCGACGCCGGCGCTCCGCTCGTAGCCTCGCGGCATGCGCCGCCGCCTCATCGTGGTCCTCGCCGTGCTAGCCGCGGCCGGGTGTGGAGGAGGCAGCGGAGCCGGTACGCATGCGGCGGCACCTCCGCCTCCGGCCGGACGCATCGTGGCGACGCTCGATGCGGGCCTCCGGCCGTGCGCCATGACCGCGGCCAAGGGCTCGCTCTGGATCACGGCCTACAGCGACGGCGTGCTGGCCCAGATCGACCCGGCGACGAACACCATCACGAAGCACCGGATCGGCGTGCAGCCGTGCGGCATCACCTACGCCGGCGGATGGCTCTGGGTCGCGCGGCTCGGCACGTCGGACGTCGCGAGGGTGAGCCCGAAGACCGGACGCATCACCCGAGTCGTGCAGATCGGCGCCCAGGCGTGGGACGTCCAGCACACCGGCGACGCGGTCTGGATCTCGGACCGCACCGGGAGCCGCGTGATCCGCCTCGATGCCCGCACCGGCAAGATCACCGGGCACGTCCCGCTCGACTTCTCGCCGAGCGGCCTCGGCGTGACGGACGCCGGCGTCTGGGTGGCCAACGACGCGACCGGGACCGCGACGCGGATCGACCCGGCCAACGACCGCGTCACTGCGTCGCTGCCGGTCGGCCACGCCAAGCCGGTGTGGTTTGCGGCTGCGCCTGGCTCGCTCTGGGTGTCGAGCAGCGGCGACAACACCGTCTCGCGCATCGATCCGACGACGGCGAAGGTGACGGCGACCGTCCGCACGTGCAAGACGCCACTCGACCTGGGACTCGCGGACGGAGACGTGTGGGTGCCGTGCAACGCCGACGGCACGCTCGACCGGATCGACCCTGCGACGGCCCGCGTGACGGGCACGCTCCGCCTGAAGCCCGGCATCTTCGTCGCCCAGGAAGCGTTCGGCGCCCTGTGGGTGCTTCGCTACTCGAGCACGCAGGTGTGGCGCATCAAGCCCAGTAGCTAGACTCGCCGCGGTGGAGTTCGAGACCCGCGCCATCCACGCCGGCCAGGACCCGGATCCGCACACCGGCGCGGTGACGGTGCCGATCTACGCGACGTCGACGTACGCCCAGAAGGCGGTCGGCGAGTTCCGCTACGACTACTCGCGCACGGCGAACCCGACGCGCGAGGCGTTCGAGACGTGCCTGGCGTCGCTCGAGAGCGCCCAGCACGGGATCGCGTTCGGCTCGGGGATGGCGGCGACGACCACGGTCATGCACATGCTCGAGGCCGGCGCTCATGTTGTCGCGGTGAACGACGTCTATGGCGGCACGTACCGGCTCTTCTCCAAGGTTTACGAGCCGAAGGGCTACCGCTTCTCGTACGTCACCGCCGAGGAGTGCAACGCCGGCCTCGGCGACCGGCTCGACGGCGCCGCGATGCTGTGGCTCGAGACGCCGACGAACCCGCTCCTGAACGTCGTCGACCTGCGGGCCGCGGCGGACGCCGCCCATGCGGCCGGCGCGATCGTCGTCGTCGACAACACCTTCGCATCGCCGTACCTCCAGCGGCCGCTCGAGCACGGCGCCGACATCGTGGTGCACTCGACCACGAAGTACCTGGGTGGCCACTCCGACCTGGTCGGCGGCGTCGCCGCCACGTCCGACGCCGCGATCGCCGCGCGGCTGCGGTTCCTCCAGAACTCGCTCGGCGCGATTCCGGGCCCGTTCGACGCCTGGCTCGCGCTGCGCGGCCTGAAGACGCTCGCCGTCAGAATGCGCGCGCATTGCGCGAACGCCGAGCGCGTGGTCGAGTTCCTGCTGGGACACCCGGCCGTCGAGCGCGTCCTCTACCCGGGGCTGCCCGACCACCCCGGCCACGACATCGCCGCCCGCCAGATGGACGGGTTCGGCGGCATGGTGTCGTTCCTCTCCGGCTCGCGGGAGGAGGCCGTCGCGCTGGTCGCCCGGACGCGCATCTGGACGCTGGCCGAGAGCCTGGGCGGCGTCGAGAGCCTTATCGAGCACCCAGGCCTCATGACGCACGCGTCGACGGCCGACTCGCCGTTCGCGACCCCCGACACGCTGGTGCGGCTCTCGGTCGGGATCGAGGCGGCCGACGACCTGATCGCCGACCTCGACCAGGCACTCGCCATACCCTGACGGCTACGCGGCGATGTCGTCGGCCTCGTCCTGCTCGAGCCGCTCGAGCTCGGCGACGACGGCACGCCGGCTCGCACCGAAGCGAGCGGCGGCGATCAGGATGGCGGTCACGACAACGACGGGAGCGCCGGCGATGAGGAGCAGGTGATCCGTCATATCGCCCTGCCCTTCGCGGACGACGTCGAAACCCCTGCCTTAAAAGGATTCGCCGTCCCGGCTGACCTTTCGTCCCCCGCACGAAAGAGCTTTCGAGTCGCCCCTACAGCTCCTCCGCCCGGCTTCGACCTACTCGGCTGCCCTGGACGGCGCAGTGGTGAAGGTACGGCACGCCGCAATCACTTGCAACCCGGAATTTCACGCTATTTGCGAACTTCCGGCTGATTCTTCGTCTGCTAATCTTTCGCAAGCTAATGAGTTCTCGCTCCCAATCGCCTCCCCGACCGCCCGCTCTACGAGCCGTGCGCCGGGTCGACAAGCTGGCCCAGGCGGCCGCCGACCGGATCGCCCGCGAGCACGGGCTGACGATGCAGCAATGGGAGCTCCTGTCCCGCCTCCGCCACGCCGGCGGCGCCGTCGACCTGAGAGAGCTGTGCTGCAGCTTCGGCGTCGCGCCCCCCACGCTGACGGCACTCGTCGACACCGCCGAGGACCGAGGCTGGATCCTGCGATCGCCGCACCCCGGCGACCGCCGCCGCCGCCGCGTCGAGCTGACGCCGGCCGGCGAGCTCGCGATCGCGTCGGCGCCACACCTCGGCCGCGAGGTCGGAAAGCGCATGACCGCCGGCTTCAGCGACGACGAGCGCGCCCAGCTCGCCGGGCTTCTCGAGCGCTGCGCCACCAACCTCGAGGCTGCCCGATGAGCGACGGCTCCGGCCGCCGGATCGCGCGGCTCTTCAAGCCGTACCGGAAGCGCCTCCTGGGCCTGCTCGGCCTGATCGTGATCTCGGCCGGGCTCGGCGTCATCCCGGCGTTCCTCCTGCGCGACCTCCTGAACAACGTCCTGACGCAGGGCACGAACGTCGACACGACGCGCCTCAACATCCTGGTCGCCGGGATGGTCGCCATCCCGATCATCACGGGCGTGATCGGCGTCGCCCAGACCTGGCAGTCGAACCTGGTCGGCCAGCGCGTGATGCACGACCTCCGTGCCGCCGTGTACCAGCACCTCCAGCGCCTGTCGCTCGCCTTCTTCACGCGCACGCGCACGGGCGAGGTGCAGTCGCGGATCGCAAACGACATCGGCGGCGTCCAGAGCGTCGTCACCACGACCGCGACGTCGATCGTCTCGAACGTGACGACGGTCGTCGCCACCGGGGCCGCGATGATCCTTCTCGACTGGCGCCTCGCCGCAGCGGCGTTCGGGCTGCTCCCGATCTTCGTCCTCATGACGCGGCGGATCGGCCGCCTCCGCAAGGAGCTCACCACCACCAAGCAGGGCACGCTGGCCGACATCTCGGCGCTCGTCGAGGAGTCGCTCTCGGTCTCGGGCGTCCTGCTGGCGAAGACGATGGGCCAGACCGGCGACCTGACCCGCCGGTTCACGCAGGAGAGCACCCGGCTCGCCGACCTCGAGATGCGCTCGCGGATGGCCGGCCGGTGGATGATGGCCTCGATCCAGACGACGTTCGCGGTCATGCCGGCGCTCGTCTACGGCGTCGCCGGCCACCTGCTCGCTTCGGGCAGCGCGGCGATCTCAATCGGCACGCTGGTCGCCTTCACCACCCTCCAGACGCGCCTCTTCTTCCCGGTCAACTCGCTGCTCGGAGTCCAGGTCGACGTGCAGACCTCGCTCGCCCTCTTCGACCGGGTTTTCGAGTACCTCGACCTGCCGGTCGACATCGAGGAGCGGGACGACCCGGTCACGCTCGACCGCTCCCAGGTG
>JBOHBE010000238.1:0-10106 GCA_050698235.1 Gaiellales bacterium | reverse complement strand
AGGTCGAGCCGGTAGGCCTCCTCGTCGTCGGACGGCACCCACCGGACGAGCTTCCACGGCGGCTGCCGCAGGGCCATCTGGCTCAGGTTGCCGAGGTCGCTCGTGACCGCGAGCGCTGTGCGGTCGGCGTGCTCGCGGTCCTTGATGAACGGCATCAGCGACTCGCCGTCGGCGGCGGCGGGCGGCGCGAGGCCCGCAATGTCGAGCAGCGTCGGTGCGATGTCGACCGTCCGCACCTGCCAGGGCACGACCGCCGGCTCGATGGCGGGCGCCGAGACGATCAGCGGCACCTGAAGGATCTCGTCCCACAGGCCGGATCCGTGCAGGTGGTAGATCCCCCGCACCTCGGACTTGTCGTCGAAGCGCTCGCCCCACGACTCGCCGTGGTCGGACGTGAAGACGATGGCGGTGGAGTCGCGGACTCCGAGCTCCTCGAGCGTCTCGAGCAGCGCGGCGATGTTGTGCTCGGACTGGTACTCGATGGCGCGCCGGTAGGCCTCCTGCGAGTGCTCGATCCCCGACGCGCTGTCGGACTGGATCCGCTCGATCAGGCGGCGCTTGCCCTCGCGCCAGTCGCCACGGGAGCGGTGGGGGGCGTTGTACGGCGGGTGCGTGGCCCACGAGTGGACGAACAGGTGGAACGGCTGGCCAGCATTGGCGTGCAGCCAGCCGAGGATCGGGTCGATCGACTCGCTGCGTCCGCGCACCATCGCGTCGGGGGCGTTTCGGAACAGGAACCCCTCGTCGAAAACGAACGAGGCGACCTCATACCCCTCGCGCGCAAACCGGCCCTGCACCGTCTCCGTCCCCGGTGCCATGTCGGCGCCCCAGTCGAGCACCCCGTGGCGGTGCGGGTAGCGGCCGGTCGCGATCGACGTCGTCGAGAGCGACGTCCGCGGAGCGGCCGAGATGCACTGGTCGAAGCGAACGCCCGACGCCGCCAGGCCGTCGATGGTCGGGGTGCGGATACGACGCGCGCCGTAGCACCCGAGATGGTCTGCCCGAAGAGCGGCGGAGACCCAGACGACCGTGTTCAGCACAGCCTCGCCCTCATCCCGCGGGATTCTCTTTCACAGCGCGGGCATGTGCAAGCCCGTGACCGGGACGACCGCCGATGCGTTGCCCGCGGCGTCGAGCGCGACGACGTAGAGGCTTATGGGCGTGCCGGGCGGGATCTTCCCCGAAGGGATGAAGTGCACGACGCCGTTTCGGCCCCGGAAGGAGGCTCGCGGGGCGTCGCCGTGGCCGGTGTAGTTCTCGGTGCGCGCCACGGCCCACACCCGCGCGCGCTCGCTCACGCCGTAGCGCACGGGCGTGGCCCCGGGCTGACTCTTGATGGTCACCACCGGCGGCGTGTCGTCGAGCACCACCGGGTCGGGGATGGTGATCGTCCGGTCGAGGGACTTGAGGTCGACTCGCAGGTGGTAGTCGCCGTCGGGCGCGAGCCGGCCCGAGGCGGTGCGCCCGTCCCACGACGTGTGGACGGGGCCCTTGGGCCGCGCGACGGGGCCGCCGAGCCGGCGCACCACGTGGCCGCCGCCGTCGACGATCGCCAGCGAGACGGTCGCCGGTCGGCGCAGGCTGAACGAGAGCGCGGCGCGACGGGAGGGCTTGCAGTGCCGCGTGCCGATGGTGCACGTGGCCGAGAAGTACTTCTGGATCGACGGCTTCGCGACCGGCGAGCGCTCGAGCTTCAGGTGCTCGGCACGCAGGAACGCCACCGCCGAGACGGCAATGAGCACGCCGACGAGGACGGTGGCGATCCGGGTGCGGCCCATGGGCGGCGATTGTAGGGCGCCGCCCATGGAGAAGCGTGTGGATCTAGAAGGCGCCCAGGAGCTTCAGCCCGGACAGGGCGAGCACGCTGGCGATCGAGCCGCGCAGCGCCCGCTCTGGCAGGCGGTGCGTGAAGTGCGAGCCGACCAGGATGCCCGGGATCGAGCCGATCAGGATTGCAGCGACGTACGCGTAGTTCGGGAAGCCGAAGAGGATGGTGCCGAGGCCGGCCGCACACGTCACGAGGAACGCGTGGAGCAGGTCGGTGCCGACCACCTTGCGGGCCGAGAGCGGGAAGAGCGTTACGAGCGTCATGCCGAAGAAGACGCCGGATCCGACGGACGTCAGGCCGAGGATGAACCCGAACACGACGCCGATGATCACTGCGTAGGTCTTGTGGCGCGTCGTGAGCTCTCCGTCGGTCGGGAGCTTCGACGCGTCCCACAGGCCGCGGATCGTGACGAACGTCCGGATCGCGACGGCGATCCCGACGAGCACCAGCGTTATGCCGATGACGTCAGGGAGCCACGCGTTGATGTTGCCGAACACGTTGTAGAGCATGAACGTGCCCAGGAATGCGGCGGGCACGGAGCCGGTCGCCATCCAGAGCGCGAGCTCCTTGTTCACGTTCTTGAGCTGGTGGTGGCGCGCTGCGCCGAAGGCCTTGGTGATCGCCGCGTACACGAGGTCCGTGCCGACCGCCGTGGTGGGCGGGATGCCGAACACCGAGATCAGAATCGGGGTCATGAGCGATCCCGCGCCCATCCCCGTCAAGCCCACGAGGAGGCCCACACCGAACCCTGCCGCCGTCATTCCGAGATTCATCGTGCCTCCCACTCCCTGCCGGTATTCCCAACTATCTCGACAAATATAACTGAAATACTGGACAATGCAAATAGCAAGGTTCGGCGCCCGGGCGCGAACTCCTAGAAGGCGCCGAGCGTCTTCAGTGCCGAGAGGGCCAGGACGGTGGCCAGCGAGCCTCGGAGCGCTCGCTCAGGCAGGGCTGCGGCCAACTGGGAGCCGATCAGGATCCCCGGCGTCGAGCCGAGCATCAGGTAGAAGACGTTCAGGAGGTCGAGGTGCGGCAAGAGGAAGTACGACGCCACGGCGGCCGGGATCGTCACCAGGGCGCCGTGGTAGAGGTCGGTGCCGACGACCCGCCGGGCCGAGAGCGGGAAGAGCAGAATCAGCGCCATCCCGAAGAACGCGCCGGCGCCGACCGACGTCAGGCCGAACACGAAGCCGAATACGACCCCGATGACGACCGCGATCAGGCGATGCCGCCTCGTCAGGTCGCCGTCGGCCGGGAGCGCCCGGTGGTCCCACAGGCCGCGGACGGTCACGAACGTGCGGATGGCGACGGCCGCCGCGACCGCCAGGAGCGCGACACCGATCCCGTAGCGAACGTCGTTCTGGATCGTCGCGCCGTCCGACACCGCGAGCCGGTGCAGCACCGCGATCCCCACGAGGCTGGCGGGGATCGACCCCGAGGCCATCCACCACGCGAGCTGGGTGTTCACCGTGTCGAGCGTGTGGTGCCGCCATGCGCCGACGGCCTTGCTGGCGCCCGAGTACAGGAGATCCGTGCCCACCACCGACAGTGCGGGCACGTTGAAGACGGTGATGAGGAGCGGCGCCATCAGCGAGCCGGCGCCCATCCCGGTCGCTCCGACCAGGATGCCGACGATCAGCCCCGCGATGACCAGCTCAACGCCCACGTTCCCAACCAGTCTAAGTGAACTAGTGGAGAATACAAGTGCCGGGGCGGTGAGGCCCCGGCACTCGTGAGCTATGCGCCGCGGTAGGCCTCGATGAGGACCTGGGCGACCTCAGGGCGGCTGAACTCGACCGGCGGCACCTCGCCGCGACCGAGCATCTCGCGCACCTTCGTCCCCGAGAGGTGGACGTGGTCGTCGCCGGGGTGCGGGCAGGTCTTCGCCGAGCCCATGTTCCCGCAAGTGCGGCAGAAGAACGTGTGGTCGAAGAACATCGGCTCGATGTCGAGCTCATGCGGCTCGAACTCGTCGAAGATCAGGTGCGCGTCGTAGGTGCCGTAGTACGACCCCACGCCGGCGTGATCACGCCCGACGATGAAGTGCGAGCAGCCGTAGTTCTTGCGGCAGATCGCGTGCCAGATGGCCTCGCGCGGCCCGGCGTAGCGCATGGCTGCCGGGAACGCCGAGAGCATCGTGCGGTCGGCCGGGTAGTAGTTGTCGAGCAGCACCTCGTAGCAGCGCACGCGCACCTCGGCGGGTACGTCGTCGCCCTTGGTCTTGCCGACGAGCGGATGAAGCAGGAGGCCGTCCACGGTCTCGAGCGCGCACTTCTGGATGTACTCGTGGGCCCGGTGGACGGGGTTTCGGGTCTGGAAGCCGACGACGCGGCTCCAGCCCCGCTCGGCGAACGCGGCGCGGGTCTCGGCCGGATCGACGTGCAGCTTCGGGAACGCGGGGTCCGGCCGCTTGAACACGGTGATCGGGCCACCGACGAGGGTTGCGCCCTCGGCGTAGATCTGGGCTACGCCCGGATGCGCCTCCTCGGTCGTGCGGAAGACCTTGCTCGCCTCCCGCTCGCGGTCGGCCCGGTAGACCTCCGCGACGTCGATCACGGCGAGGAGATCGCCGTCGTGCCCCTCGAGCGCGAGCCGGTCGGCGGTCGGGCTCTCGGGCGCCGACAGCGTCACGGGGATCGCCCACGGGAGGCCGGACTCGAGGTGCATCTCGTCGATGACCCGGTCGTAGTCGGCCTGGCCCATGAAGCCGGTGAGCGGCGAGAGCGCGCCCGAGGCGATCATGTCGAGGTCGGCCGTCTGCTTCTCGGTCAGCCGCAGCCTCGGGAGGCCCTTGGCGTCGGACTCGAGCAGCGCCGCCTCGTCACCCATGACGATCCGGCTCACGAGCTCGCCGCCGTGCGGGGCGATCACGCCCATGTTCTTGCGAAGGGCCGTGGAGGACTCCGTCACGCGACGGCCTCCTCAAGGACCGGGGGGATGATGCCCAGTCTCTCGAGCTCCTCGAGCACGAACTGCGCCGACTCCTCCGGGCTCCTGCTCTCGGTCTCGACGACCACCTCCGCGTCGTCGGGAGCCTCGTACGGGTCGCTCACGCCGGTGAACTCCTTGATCTCGCCGGAGAACGCCTTGGCGTAGAGGCCCTTCACGTCGCGGCGCGCGCACTCCTCGAGCGACGTCGCCACGTAGACCTCGACGAAGCGGCCGACGTCGTCGACCATCTCGCGGACGAGCTCGCGCGTCTCCGCGTACGGGCTGATCGCCGCGACGATGACCGCCGCGCCGTGCCGGGTCAGAAGCTTCGAGACGAAGCCGATGCGAAGGATGTTGGCGTCGCGATCCTCCCGCGAGAAGCCGAGCCCCTTCGACAGGTGGGTGCGCACGACATCGCCGTCCAGATGGTCAACGAGGATGCCCCGACGCTCAATCTCCGGCCCGATGATCTGGGCGATGGTGCTCTTGCCTGCGCCGGACAGGCCCGTGAACCAGAGGGTGAAGCCAGTGGTGTCGTTCTGCACGCGTAATCGTTCCTTTCTCAGTTCGTGCCCTTGTGAAGTACTAGCGGCCTAGCTGCCGTGGAGGCCGCACTCGACCTTGCCGGTCCCGCGCCACCTGCCGGCCCGCTCGTCCGGCACGGTGCCGTCGACGGGGGTTGTGCACGGGACGCACCCGATCGACGGGTATCCGTGGTCGTGCAGCAGGTTGTAGGGGATTCCGTGCCTCCAGATGTAGCGCCAAACGTCGCGGCTGGACCAGTCAGCCAGTGGTTGGATCTTGACCACGCCGCGGCGTTCGTCCAGCTCAATCTTGCGTGCACTTTCACGCGTTGTCGACTGCTCACGCCGAATTCCCGTTATCCATGCGTCCGAATCGTCGAGCACCAGCCGAAGCGGCGCGACCTTGCGGATGCCGCAGCACGCGTCCGGATCGCGCTCCCACAGCCGCTCGCCGTGCTTGGCCGCCTGCTCCTCGAGCGTCAGCTCGGGCAGGATCCGCTCGAACTGGACCGGATAGCGGGCGATCAGCTTCTCGCGCGTCTCGTAGGTCTCGGGGAAGAGCACGCCGGTGTCGAGCTCGACGACCCGCATCCCCGGCGCGACCTGCGACACCATGTGGACGAGCACCGAGCTCTGCTTCTGCCACGAGCAGGTGAGCACGGCGCGCTCGCCGAAGCGTTCGGCGGCCCAGGCCAGGACGTGCTCGGCCGTGCGGTCCTCGAACTGGCCGGCAAGGCGGTCGGCCTCGGATGCGGTGAGTGGCGGGGCGGTGGCGCTCATGTCCGGCTCGTTGCGTCGGTGCTCTCGATGTCCTTCAAGAGCAGCTGGGGCATGGTGTGGGAGCGCAGGCCGAGGCGCAGCGTCTCGAGCGGGATCACCTCTTCAGGCGGGATGTTGCCGAGGTTCACGTCGGCCCCGAACCGGGCGATGAACCACGCCTGCTGGTCGACCTGGGGCGTCTCGAAGATCAGGCGATCGACGTCGACCTCGTGGGCGATCTCGTCGATCAGGCCGCGGCGCACCTCGCCATCGCCGCGGTAGACGCCCGCGGTGCCGGACTCGCGGCCCTCGCAGATCACCTTGATCGCGCCGGCGTCGAGCTCCTCCTTGATCCACGCGACCCACTGATACGGCGCGAAGACGCACTCCGCGTCCTTCGAGCCCACCTCGCTCAGGACGACGAACTCCTCCGAGAGGGCGCTGATCAGCTCGAGCTTCGAGCTGCGCTCGACCTGGAGCGTGCCGTCCGAGACCTCGACGTGGGTGAACCCATGGCTCGACACGAACCTGCGGAACTCCGCGACGCGGCCGCGGGCGATGGCCGCCTCGAGCAGCGTCCCGCCGCACATGACCGGAATCCCGGCCGACTGGTAAAGGCGCACCTTCTCGCCGAGCGTGCGCGTGATCGTGGCCGTTCCCCAGCCGAGCTTGACGACGTCGACGAAGTCGCCCGCGGTCTCGATCAGGCCCTCCGCCTCGGCCAGCGAGAGGCCCTTGTCGATCACGTGGGTCCAGCCGCGCTCCCGCGGCTTGGCCGGGCGCATCGGAAGTCCCAGAAAGTCGTCCGGCATCGTCATGTCCTCGCGTGGAGTCGTCGTCGGAACGGACTTCGGACTCTACCCGCCGCTCCCTTCAGGCCCGAACGCTAGCCGATCTCCGGATCCTGCCAGGAGCCTCTTGGATCCATTACCGCAGCTGGGCTGCGATGCGCTCGAGCTCGTCGTCGGCGGCCGGCTCTCCGCCGGGCCTCCACGGGAGCACCAGCGGGTCACCGTGGAAGCGCGGGATGACGTGCACGTGGTAGTGAAAGACGGTCTGCCAGGCGGCGGCGCCGTTGGACTGCATGACCGTGACACCGTCGGCTGCGAGCCGCTCGAATGCCCGCACCGCGAGGAGCTGGGCGACGCCGGCGGCAGCGGCCAGGTCGTCGGGCGCCGCGTCGCGGATGTCGGCTGCGTGGGCTCGCGGGATTAAGAGGGCGTGCCCGCGGGCTGCCGGGAAGATGTCCATGATCGCGACGACGCGGTCGTCCTCGTGGATCCGGGTCGACGGCACCTCACCCGCGACGATGCGACAGAACAGGCAGTCCGGCATGTGGCCAGTGTCGCACACGCGCCGATATCCTCCCCCGTCGTGCCCGACGTCACCGTCTCGATCGTCGCCGGCGGCGACGGCCGCCTGCTCGACGCGTGCCTCGCGTCGCTTCCCGTTGCGGCCCGGACGACGACGCTCCAGACGATCGTCGTCGACAACGCCTCGCCCGAGCCGCTCGCAGTGCCCGACGGCGTGGAGCTCATCCGAAACGACGCCCGGCGCGGGTTCGGCGCCAACCACAACGCGGTCCTTGCGCGCGCCGAGGGGCGCTACGCCCTCATCCTGAACGACGACACGGAGCTCGACGCCGAGGCGATCGACCGCCTGAAGTGGTTCCTCGACCAGAACCCCACGATCGGAGCCGCGGGCCCGCGGCTGCGGTATCCGGACGGCCGCGTCCAGCCCTCCGCGTTCCGGTTTCCGACCCCGGCGCGCGTCGCGCTGACCGTGCTGACCCTTCAGCGGGCGGCGTGGGACATGTCGCGCGGCGAGCGGATCCGCCGGGTCGACTGGATTCACGGCGCCGCGATGATGAGCCGGACGGCCGCGTTCCGCGATGCCGGCGGCCTCGATGAGCGCTTCTACATGTACCTGGAGGACGTCGACCTGTGCCGCGGGATGCGCGACGCGGGGTGGGAGATCGCCTTCTTCCCCTACGCCGGGCTCGTCCATCACGAGAGCTCGTCGACCGCGGCCGTGCCCGAGCGGCGCATCGTCCAGCACGCGCGCAGCCGCGGCCTCTACGCCCGAAAGCACCACGGCGCCATGGCCGAGCGGTTCGTGCAGGGCCTCACGGCGACGATGTTCACCGCCCGGGCCGGCCTGGCCGTCGTCCTGCCGGGCTACGACGAGGACGACGTCCGCCGCTTCCGTGCCCACGCGCGTGCCTCGCTCGATCCCGACGCCGGCGACGGAATCGAGGAGCCGTGAGCGGCAGGGTGCTCGTCACGGGCGGCCTCGGCTTCATCGGCTCGGCGTTCGTCCGCGCCCTGGCGGCCGACGGCGAGCCGGTCCTGAACGTCGACCTCGACACGTATGCGGGCGACGAGCGCCGGCTGGCCGGGGTGCCCCCGGGGCTCGTCGAGACCGTTCGCGCCGACGTCGCATCGCCCGAGGTCGAGAACATCGTGCGGGGCGAGGCGCCGTCGCTCATCGTCCACTTCGCCGCCGAGTCGCACGTCACCCGAAGCGAGGACGCCCCGGAGGTCTTCTTCCACGCGAACGTCGCCGGCACCCGCACGGTGCTCGATGCCGCGGCGGAGGCCGGGTCGTGCCGGGTCGTGCACATGTCCACCGACGAGGTCTACGGCCCGTGCCCGGCCGACCCGTTCCGCGAGGAGGACAAGCTCCCGGGCGAGGGGCTTGCGACCAGCGCCTACGCCCGGTCGAAGGCGGTCGCGGACGACCTCGCGCGGTCGTATGCCGACCGGGTCGACGTCGTCGTCGCCCGGCCCACGAACTGCATCGGCCCGTGGCAGCACCCCGAGAAGGCGGTGCCGCGGTGGTCGACGCGGGCCCTGCGCGGCGAGCGGCTCCCCGTCTGGGGGGACGGCGAGCAGGTGCGCGACTGGATGTTCGTCGCCGACGCCGTCTCGGCGCTTCGCCTGCTGGCCGAGCGCGGCGAGCGGGGTGCGGTCTACAACGTCGGCCCCCAGGCCGAGGGCGTCCCCAACGTCGAGATCGCCCGCGCGGTCGCCAGGGCGGCGGGCCGCGATGAGGCGTGTGTCTACCTGAGCCGCTACGACCGGCCCCAGCACGATCGCCGCTACGCCGTGGCGACCGACCGGATCACGGCGCTCGGCTGGCGGGCGGCGCGCTCGCTCGAGGCGGCGGTCGCCGAGACGGTCGACTGGTACCGGGCGAACGAGGCGTGGTGGTCGACTCTCGTGCCGGACGCGGAGCAGCTCTATGCCGACTGAGACCGCGAGCGCGATCGACGGAGTCCGCATCGTGACGCTCGACGTCTACGGCGACCTGAGGGGGCGCTTCTGCGAGATCTTCCGCAGCGCCGCGATGCCCGAGACGTTCGTGCAGGCCAACCACTCGCGCTCGGCCGCCGGCGTCCTGCGGGGCCTGCACTACCACCAGCACCAGGCCGACCTCTGGTACGTCCCCGCGGGCCGGGCCCAGGTGGGGCTCGCCGACCTGCGCACGCGCGGCGGCACGCCGGCGACCGAGTCGTTCGTCCTCGACGCGGCCCAGCCGACCACCGTGTTCATCCCGCCGGGCGTCGCCCACGGCTACCTGGCGCTCACCGATCTCGACGTCATCTACTGGGTCACGGGGGAGTACGACCCGAGCGACGAGCACGGCGTGGCGTGGAACGACCCCACGCTCGCGATCCCGTGGCAGATCGACGCCGAGCCGGTCGTGAGCGAGCGCGACGCCAAGAACCCAGGGCTGGATTGGGAGCTCGTCCCCACGTTCTCGTGACCGGCGCGGGCGGCCAGGTCGGGCTCGCGCTGCGCGACCACCTGCCCGGTGCGGCGTTTGCGACCCACGCCGAGCTCGACGTTACGGACGCCGACGCGGTGCGCGAGGCGGCTCGGGGTGCCGATCTCGTCGTCCACACCGCGGCGATGACCGACGTCGACGGCTGCGAGCGCGACCCTGACCGCGCGCAGGCCGTGAACGCCGGCGGGGCCGGGAACGTGGCGGCCGCCGGCGTGCGGGTCATCCACCTCTCGACCGACTACGTGTTCCCGGGCGATGCCGAGGGTGAGTAC
>JBOHBE010000237.1:0-11166 GCA_050698235.1 Gaiellales bacterium | reverse complement strand
CGCTTGACCTCGGCCTCGAGCTCCGAGACGCGTGCGCGGAGCGCCGCAGCTTCGCGAGCCTCGGTCTGGAGGTGGGCCAGGCCGGCGCCGGCCGTGACGGCCTCGATCCGGCGGATCCCCTGGGCGGAGCTGGTCTCGCGCGTGACCACGAACAGCCCGATCTCGGCGGTCGACCGCACGTGCGTTCCGCCGCACAGCTCGCGGCCCACCCCGGGCACCTCCACGACCCGCACGTGCTCGCCGTACTTCTCGCCGAAGAGCATCATCGCCCCCAGCTCGCGGGCATGGTCGCGCGACGTGACGAAGATGTGCAGCGGATGGTTCGCGACGACGTGCTCGTTTACGACGCTCTCGACGTCGGCGAGCTCCTCGGCCGTGAGCGGCGCCGAATGGCGGAAGTCGAACCGGAGCTTGTCGGGCCCGACGTAGGAGCCGGCCTGGGTCACGTGGTCGCCGAGGCGGCCGCGCAGGGCGGCGTGCAGGAGGTGGGTCGCCGTGTGGTTGGCCATCGTCGGCCTGCGGGCCTCGCCGTCGACCCGGGCGCGCACCCGCTCGCCCTTGTGAAGCTCGCCGTGCTCGAGCCTGGCGACGATCACCTGGTCGTCGTCCAGCCGCACGACGTCCTCGACGGCCGCCCGGGCCGCGTCGGTCTCGATCCAGCCTGTGTCGGCCACCTGGCCACCGCCCTTGGGATAGAAGGGCGACTCGCGCAGCTTCACGAGCACCGTCCCGTCGTCGCGCTCGTGGACGGCGCCCACCTGGGTCGTCACCTCGAGCCGCTCGTAGCCCACGAACTCCGTCTGGAAGTCGGACTCGAGCTCGGAGACCTCGACGCGCCCGCCGCCGATGGCGGCCCTGGCGCGGTCGCGCTGCTCGTCCATGAGCGTCGCGAAGCCGGCCTCGTCGACGCGCTTTCCGTGCTCGCCGGCGACCTCGACCGTCAGCTCGATCGGAAACCCGTACGTGTCGTGGAGCCGGAACGCGTCGTCGGCCGAGACCTCCTCGCCTGTTCCGGCGAGCACGTCGTCCAGGAGCTTGCCGCCAGTCTCGAGGGTGCGCGAGAAGCGCTCCTCCTCGGCCTCGAGCAGGGCGGCGACGCGGGCCTCCTCGTGCCGGAGCTCGGGGTGGGCATCGCCCAGAAGCTCGACGACCCGCGCGTGGAGGCGTCCGAGGAAGGCGTCCTCGAGGCCGATCCGGCGCCCGAAGAGCACAGCGCGGCGAATCACCCGCCGCAGCACGTAGTCGCGGCCCTCGTTGCCCGGCTCGATGCCGTCGGAGGCGAGGAAGCTCATGGCCCGCCCGTGGTCGGCGAGCACCTTGAGCGCCTTCGTCTCCTCGGCGGTGCGCCCGTAGCGCGCGCCGCTCCATCCCTCGACGACCTCGATGACGTCACCGAACGCATCGGTGAGGTACGCGCTGTCGACGCCCTGGGCGAGCATGGTCACACGCTCGAGCCCGGCGCCGGTGTCGATGCTCGGCCGGGGCAGCGGCTCGAGCGACCCGTCGTCCAGCATGTTGTACTGCATGAACACCAGGTTCCAGAACTCGATGAACCGGTCGCAGTCGCAGTCGGGCCCGCACTCCGCCCGGCCGCAGCCGAACTCGGGGCCGCGGTCGTAGTGAAGCTCCGAGCACGGGCCGCACGGCCCGACCGGGCCGGCCTGCCAGAAGTTGTCGCCCCCGAGGCGCATGATCCGCTCGGGAGGCACGCCGACGGCGAGCCACAGCGCGATTGCCTCCTCGTCGGCCGGGACGCCGCCGTCGCCGCGATAGACGGTCGCCCAGAGCTTCTCGGGGTCGAAGCCGAAGCCGTCCGGCGACGTGACGAGCTGCCACGCCTGCTCGACCGCGAACTGCTTGAAGTAGTCGCCGATCGAGAAGTTGCCGAGCATCTCGAAGAACGTCAGGTGGTGCGCCGTCCGCCCGACCTCGTCGATGTCGACGGTGCGGAAGCACTTCTGCACCGTCATGAGCCGGGCCTGCGGCGGCTCGTCCTGGCCCAGGAAGTAGCGCTTCAATGGCTGCATCCCGGCCGTCGTGATGAGGACGCTCCGATCCCAGTCCGGCGGCACGAGCGAGCCGCTGGGCAGCTGGACGTGCCCGCTCGAGGCGAAGTGGTCCAGGAATCGGCGGCGGATCTCGTGCGAGCGCATGGCGCGCAATTCTATCCGCGGGCCTCAGGTAGCCTTTCACCATGCACGAAGACGACACGCTCTCGCGCTTCGAGCGCTCTCAGCGAGGCTCCGGCGGCATCGAGCCGCTCGACTCCTTCGTGCTGGTCGAGCCGAGCGACGACGAGACCGAGACGAACACCGGCCTGATCATCCCGTCGAGCGCCGAGTCCTCGTGCCAGTCGGGCGTCGTCGTGGCGATCGGAGACGACGTTCACGGCGTGTCGCCGGGCGACAAGGTGCTCTTCCCGCGCGGCGCGGGCTACGAGCTGCGGCTGAGCGGCGAGCCGAAGCGGCTCATCGATCGGCGCGAGCTGATCGCCCGCATCGCGGACTAGGTCAGCTGACGGGGTCGACGCTGTCGGCCGAGCGGTGCGCAGCGGCAGCACCCTCTTCGGCGGCGGTGCGCAGATCGTCGGGCAGCGTCTCGAGGTCGTGCCACAGCCGGCGCGGCATATCCGTGATGACGTCGGCCAGCGGGCGGTCCTCCTGCTCGGCGATCTCCTGGGCGCGCCGGTAGAGGGCGACGGCCGCCGACGCGACGACGCCGACAAGGAGCAGCCGCCTCACAGGACCCCGCCGCGGCGGTCGCGCTTGGCGCGGAACGTCTCAAACGCATGCGACACGCCGTCGGTGAACCCGGCGGCGGCGCGCGCGGGCTTCTGGACCGCGTCCGACACGGCGCGCACGGCCGAGTCGACCTTGTCGGTCGCGTCGACGGCGCTGTCGGTGATGTGCCCCACCTTCTCGAGCTCGTCGTTCACGTGATCGAGCGAGATCGACACCTTCCCGAGCATCGGCACGACCTCGCCGAAGACGGCGTCGAGGGCGAGGTTGACGCGCTGGAGCGTGCCCGAGAGGCGCAGGAGCACCAGCACCAGCCCGATGGCGGTGAGGATGAGGAAGATCGCAAGGGCGTACCTCCACGCGTCGGACGACGTTGCGAGGAGACTCAGATGGACCGCCACGGCCGCATCCTACGCGATCGTCCCGGCCCCGACGACCGCATCGCCGTCGTACAGCACGGCGGCCTGCCCGGGAGCGACTCCCTCGACCGGCTCGTCGAGGTCGAGCGCGAACCCTCCCTCGTCGACCGGGGTCACGGTCGCCCACACGGCGGTCTGGCGATAGCGCAGCTTGGCCTTCACCCGGTCGGCGGGGACGTACATGCGGCCCGGGTTGACGCGGACCGACGTCCGCCCCAGGTCGGCGCGGCCGCCCACCACGACGCGGCCGGAAGCGGGCTCGGTGCGAACGACGTAGGCGACGTCGCCGCCCGCCAGGCCGAGGCCCCGCCGCTGCCCCGGCGTGAACCGGTGCAGGCCCGCATGCGTCCCAAGGACCCGCCCCGAGATGTCGACGATGTCGCCGGCCCGGCCCGCGCCGCCCAGACGCTCGACCAGCGCTCGGTGATCGCCGCCGCCGACGAAGCACACCTCCTGGCTCTCGCGCGCCCCTGCGGCCGCGAGCCCCGCCGCCTGGGCCTCAGCCCGGGTCTGCTCCTTGGTCTGGCCGCCGAGCGGAAACCAGCACCGGGCGAGAACCTCCGACGGCACAGACGCCAGCATGTAGGACTGATCCTTGGCCGGGTCGGCCCCACGCGAGACCAGCGCCGTCCCCGACCTCCGCACGATCTGCGCGTAGTGGCCCGTTGCGATCCGCGCCGCCCCGATCGCATCCGCCACGGCCGTGATCGCCGAGAAGCGGAACTCACCGTTGCACCGGACACACGGGTTCGGGGTGAGGCCGGCGGCGTGGGCGCTCACGAAGTCGTCGACGACCGTCCGCCGGAAGCCCTCGCGCAAGTCGATCGCCAGATGCGGGACGCCCAGCGCATGGCAGGCGTCGCGCGCGGCGCGCACAGCCTGCGGAGAGCAGCAGGCCCGCTCACCGTGGGGCGCCATCGGGTCGATCCACAGCCGCAGCGTCACGCCGACCGGGGCCATCCCCGCCTCGACCGCCTTCGTCAGCGCCACGGCCGAGTCGACGCCGCCGCTCATGGCCACGACGATGCGGCCCGGGACGGGCGCCAGCCGGACATGCTCAACGGCCGCGGCGAGGGCCGAGTGGAGGGCGTCGACGGCGAGCATCGTGCAGCCGCGGGAACCGGCGGCCGTCTCGATCTGGGCGTCGAGCTCCGCGGCACCGAGGCGGGCGGCCTCGAGCAGGTCGCGGCCCTCGACGAGCCGGCACGCGAGCTCGGCCGCCGCGGTCGCGTGCGGGCAGGCGAACGTCTGGTGCCGGGCGACGGCGATCGTCCCGCCGACGATTTGGAGGCCGATGTGCACGGCATCGCCGCACGCCGGGTTGCCGGCGGCGCCACGGAAAGCGCCCGGCCCGGCGTCGCCGGCCCGGGAGTGCGAGAGCGCGAGGTCGACGCAGGCGGCCGAATACACGGCCGAAACCTACGCTAAGACAGCGTGCCGATGTAGGCGATCAACTGGTTCACCTCGGCGTCCGTCAGGATGCTGCCCCAGTGCGGCATGCTGACGATCGGCGCCTTCCCGATGACGCTGCCCGACACGATGATGTCGCGGATCTTGGCGGGCGTGTCGAACTCCGACGTGAAGTCCGAGCCCGAAAGCGGCGGGATGCTCTTGTCCTCGGACTGCGGGTTCGGGACTCCGCCGAGGCCGTTCGGGCCGTGGCAGTTCACGCACCCCAGGTTCGTGTAGAGGATCGACCCGGCCACCGGCTCACCCTGATCCTGCGGGACGGCGATCGGCTGTGCGCCCTGCACCACGGGAAGGCCGGCGTTCAGATACGCGACGATGTCTGAGATCTGGCGCTTCGAGATGATGCCGTGCCAGACGGGCATGTACGGCTTCTGCGGATCGGACGACGCGCCGAGCCCGTGCTCGATGATGTCGGTCATCTGGGCGACGGTGAACGTCTTTCCGACGTCCGTCAGAGCGGGCACGTCGGGCGACACGTCGCCCGCGCCCTGGTCGCCGTGGCACTGGTCGCACGCGAAGCGGACGAAGTCGTGGGCACCGGCGGCGACGGCGGGATCGACCGGCGTTCCGGCCGCCGGCTGGGCGGCGGCGTTCGTCACCGTCACCGTCGTCGTCCCGGCATGGTTCTTGCCGCCGTACCACGCCGCGAGCGCGATGCCGACCATCGTCACGAGAAGTGCCGCGACAACAAGCATCACCGCTCCGACCCGGGAGTCGCCTCCCGGCCGTGCTCCAGGCTCGTCAGCCATGCGGGAGACACTACGCCTCCGCGCGCTTCGGCGCCAGGGGGAAATCGCGTGACGTGCCTGCGGGTTTCCCGCAGGTCACGCTGCCGGCAGGATCCCCTGGCGGAGCGTCCCGATCGAGCGGTCGAGCGCCGCGGCGAGCCCGTCGACGTCGCCCGCCGTCGTCCCGGCACCCATCGAGACGCGGATCACGCTTCGGGCATCCTCGGCGGACATCCCCTGGGCGACCAGCACGTGGCTGGGCTCGGCGTCGCCCGCCGAGCACGCCGAGCCGGCGGCGACCGCGTACCCCTCGCGGTCGAGCGCCAGCACGAGCAGCTCGGCGCGGACGCCCGAGACCTTGAGGAGGCTGTGACCGGGCAGCCGGTCCGAGGCGGCGCAGACGACGTCGACGCCGTCCGGGAGCGCCGCCTCGAGCCGGGTGCGCATCTTCAGGCGATGGTCGGCGGTGGTTCGCGCCGCGGCGAGCGCTGCGGCGAACCCGACGCAGCCGGGGATGTTCTCGGTCCCCGATCGGTGGCCGCGCTCCTGTCCGCCGCCGAAGACCAGCGGCCGCAGCCGGCCCGGTTCGCGGGCGACGAGGCAGCCGACCCCCTTCGGGCCGTGCAGCTTGTGCGCCGAGATCGCCATCGCGTCGACGCCCGAGCGGGCGAAGCTCACCGGCAGCGATGCGGCGGCCTGGACGGCGTCGCAGTGGAACGGCACGTCGCAGGCGCGCGCGACCTCCGCCAGCTCCTCGACCGGCTGCACGACTCCGGTCACGTTGTTCGCCCACATGACGGCGGCGACCCGGTCGCCCGGCTTCACCGCCTCCGCGAACGCGCCCGCGTCGACCGTCCCGTCGCCGCCGACGGGCACCCATGCCACCTCGAAGCCCTGCCGCGCGAGCTCGAGGGCGGGCTCACGGACGGCAGGATGCTCGATCGCGCTTACGACCAGGCGCCCCAGCGGCCGGCCGCAGAAACCGAAGACGGCCTGGTTGTCGGCCTCCGAGCCGCCCGACGTGAAGACCACCTGGGCCGGCTCGCAGTCGAGCAGTTCGGCGATCGTGCGCCGCGCCCCTTCGAGTGCCGCTCTGGCCTCGCGGCCGTAGGCATGGGGCTCCGACGCGTTCCCGAACCGCTCGGACAGATACGGCTCCATGGCCTCGCGAGCCTCCAGGCCAAGCGGGGTGGTCGCAGCGTGGTCGAGGTAGACCGGTGCGGCGGTCACCCTGGACCAGGCCGGCGCCTGAGGCGGGACGAGTGGCCACTTTCAGGATGCTTCGACCACTCTGACCACCGCCTCGGCGCTAGAAGTGTTCGCACGACGGTAGTGAGGTGCGCGTTTCTCAATGGCGCCGGCTCGATCACAGCGTAGCGTCTCCTCCGGGTTCCGCAACCACCCGAATGCCGTACTGGCGAAGCTCGGCCGCCGTGGCCGGAGTCGGCGCCCCCGTGAGCGGGTCCGAGCCGCCCTGGCCCTTCGGGAACGCGGTGACGTCGCGCAGCGACTCGGCACCCGCGAGGAGCATGGCGAGGCGGTCGATGCCGAACGCGATGCCGCCGTGGGGAGGCGCGCCCATCCGCAGAGCCCGAAGCAGGAACGAGAACTTCGCCTCGGCTTCCTCCTCGCTCATCCCGAGCATGGCGAAGATCCGCCCCTGCACCTCGGCGCGGTGGTTTCGGATCGAACCGCCGCCGACCTCGTTGCCGTTCAGGACGAGGTCGTACTGACGCGCTCGCGCCTCGCGAGGGCGCTCCTCGAAGTCGGCCTCATCCTCCGGCTCGGGCGCCGAGAACGGGTTGTGGCTGGCCTTCCAGCGGTTCTCGTCGGGCAGCCACTCGAACATCGGAAACCCCGTCACCCAGAGGAAGTTCCAGCCGTCCTGGACGAGACCGAGCCGCTCCCCGAGGTGGAGGCGCAGCGGCCCCAGCACGCGCACGGCGGCGTCCTCGGCGTCGGCGACGAGCAGCACGGTGCCTCCCTCGGTCGCCCCAACGCCGGCGACGATGCCGTCGAGCTCGGCGGGCGCCAGGAACTTCGCGATCGGCGAGCGCACCTCGCCGCCCTGGAGCTGGAGCCACGCGACCCCCTTGCCGCCCCAGGTCTTCGCGAACTCGACCAGGCCGTCGAAGTCCTTGCGCGAGAACTCAAGCGCCCCCGGAACCGCAAAGCCGCGAACGACACCGCCGGCGTCGATCACGCCCCGGAACGCCTTGAACTCGGTGCCCCGCAGCACGTCGGTCACGTCCGCGATCTCGCAGCCGAACCGCGTGTCGGGCTTGTCGGAGGCGTAGCGCAGCATCGCCTCCGAATGGGTCATCCGCGGGAACGGCACGTCGAGCTCGATGCCGGCGATGTCGCGCCACACCGTCTGGAAGAGGCCCTCCATGAGCTCGTGCAGCTCGTCCGGCTGCACGAACGCCATCTCGAGGTCGAGCTGGGTGAACTCGGCTGTGCGGTCGGCGCGGGTGGCCTCGTCGCGGAAGCACCGGGCGATCTGGTAGTAGCGCTCGAAGCCCGAGATGACATAGAGCTGCTTGTAGGTCTGGGGCGACTGCGGGAGGGCGTAGAAGCGGCCGGGATGCGATGACGTCGGCACCAGGAACTCGCGCGCGCCCTCCGGCGTCGACTTGTACAGGATCGGCGTCTCGAGCTCCCAGAATCCTCGCTCCTCGAGGTACCGCCGGATCGACTGCGTGAGCGCGAAGCGGACACGGACGTTGTGGCGCATCGAGTCGCGGCGCAGGTCGAGGTAGCGGTGGTGCAGGCGGAGCGTCTCGTCGACCCCCTCGTCGTCGAGCTGGAACGGCAGGACGGGCGCGGTGTTCAGCACCTCGAGCCACTCGACATGGACCTCGACCTCGCCGGTGGCGAGGCGCGGGTTCACCGTCTCGGGCGCCCGGCGGCGGACGACGCCCTCGGCCTGGACGACGAACTCCGCCCTGAGCGCGTGCGAGCCGGAGTGCGCCTCCGGCTGCTCCTCGGGGTTGAACACGAGCTGCACGAGGCCGGCCTGGTCGCGGACGTCGACGAAGACGAGCCCGCCGTGGTCGCGCCGGCGCGCGACCCAGCCTGCGACCGTGACGCGCTCTCCCTCGTGTGCCGACCGCAGATCGCCGCCCATGTGCGTGCGGTAGGTCATGTTCGAAGCTCCTCCGCCAGCCGGTCGAGCGCCACGCGGCGCTGCTCACCGGTAGTCATATCGCGGAGCGTCGCCTCCCCGGCGGCCCATTCATCCTCGCCGACGATGACGACCGTGGGAATTCCGCGTTTGTCGGCGAGCTCGAGCGCCCGCTTGAGGCGCCGGCCGCCGTAGGCCGCGTCGCAGCGGACGCCGGCCGCCCTGACGTCGTCCATCACCGCGTGCACGCGCGGGCGGGCCTCGTCGGCGAGCACCGCGAAGAGGGCGTCGAGCGCACCGCCGGCGCCCGGGCCCGCGCCTGTCTCCTCGAGTGTCAGCACGAGCCGCTCGACGCCGGCACCGAATCCGACACCCGGCGTCGGCCGCCCGCCGAGCTGCTCGGCCAGTCCGTCATACCGGCCGCCGCCCGAGAGCGCGTCCGCCGCTCCCAGCTCCGGCCACTGCCACTCCCAGGCCGTGCGCGTGTAGTAGTCGAGGCCGCGCACGAGCCCGGGATCAACGACGTAGTCGACGCCGCGGGCGTCGAGGTGCGCGCGCACGTCGGCGAAGTGGGCGGCGCACTCGTCGCACAGGTTGTCGGTGATCTTGGGGGCCGACGCCATGACGGCTCGGCAGCCCTTCTGCTTGCAGTCGAACGTGCGCAGCGGGTTCACGTCGCGGCGCTCGCGGCACTCGTCGCAGAGCTCGTCCGCGTGCTCGTCGAGGAACCCGACCAGGAGCTCGAGGTACGCGGGCCGGCACTTGCCGTCCCCGATCGAGTTCACGAGCAGCCGCAGCCCCGTGACGCCGACCTGCTCGTACCACCGCCGTTGGAGGCCGATGAGCTCGGCGTCGACCGCCGCGTCTTCGGCGCCGATCACCTCGGCGCCGAACTGGTAGTGCTCGCGGTAGCGGCCCTTCTGGACCGCGGCGTAGCGGAACATCGGCACCTCGTACCAGACCTTCACGGGCTGCGGCAGCCGGGTCATGTGCTCGAGGTAGGCCCGCATGACGCCGGCGGTGCCCTCAGGCCTGAGCGTGAGCGGCCGGCCGCTGCGGTCGGTGAAGCTGTACATCTCCTTGCGCACGACGTCGGAGCCCTCGCCCGAGGTGCGCGCGAAGACGCCGGTGTCCTCGAACGTCGGCGTCACGACCTGGCTGTAGCCCGCCGACTCGAACACCTGGCGCGCCGCGTCCAGCACCGAACGCCGGAGCGCCGCGCGGCCCCCGTACCAGTCCAGCGTCCCTCGCGGCGCCTGGAACTCCTGGCTCATGCCCGGAGCGGCCCGAGGAACGGGTTTCGGTCGCGCTCCTCGCCGAGCGTCGTCACCGGGCCGTGGCCCGAGAGCACGATCGTCTCGGGCGGATAGGAGCGCATCAGCGTCGCGATGCTCTCGAGCAGCGTCTCCATGTCGCCGCCGGCCAGATCGGTGCGCCCGACCGAGCCCGCGAAGAGCACGTCGCCGACGAAGAGGTGGCCGTCGGCCTGATACGCGACAGACGCGGGCGAGTGGCCCGGGACGAGCGTGACGGCGAAGTCGATCCCGGCCAGGCTCACCGTCTCGCCGCCGTCGAGCAGGTGCTCGGGCGCATGCGGAGCACCGGGGAACTCGCGCAGCAGATCGGCCTCGCCGGCCGGCATCCATACGTCGACGCCGGCCTCGCGCGCAACGGCGGCGACCCCGCCCAGGTGGTCGATGTGGCCATGTGTCACGAGCACGCCGACGGCCGTCCAGCCGCGCTGCTCGAGCTGGCCCAACACCCTGTCGGGCGTGTCGCCGGGGTCGATCACGACGGCCTCCGTCGCACCCTCCCTCGCCACGAGATAACAGTTGGCCTGGTAGGCGCCGAGCGGGAGCTGGACGATCTCGAGGCCGGTCGGCCCGTTCACGCCGCGGGGCCGCCCTGTTTCTTCTGGTGGCGGCGCCACACGAAGCTCTCGACCATCCAGCCCATCGACCAGAACAGGATGAACATCACCGCGGTGTTCGCCAGCTTGACCGCGGGGCTCACGCCGCCTCCGGTGAAGGTGATGACGAGGTAGAAGAGCGTCGCGAAGATGACGGCGCGCTTCGCGGTGCGGCGGGCGGACGGCACCATCGGCGTCCCGCGGGGGGAGCGCGCCGCCTGCTTCTTGTCGGGCTTGACCTCGCGCTGGTCGGCGCCGTCGTCGCCCTCGTGCGACCTCGCATGCGCGACCGCGCGCTGGTACTTCCGCCGCTGTTGCTTTCGCGTCGCCATGTCGTCAGTTTACCGGCCGGCCGCGCGAGTAGACCGCGGCGATGTCACGGCCGGCCAGGTGGTAAGCCACATGGCGCCAGTCCGGCGCGTCGAGCAGCACGATGTCGGCGTCGTACCCCGGCGCGAGCCGCCCGATCCGATCCGCCCGTCCGAGCACCCAGGCCGAGTTCACCGTGCACGCCGCGAGCGCCTCGCCCGGCGTCATCCCGAGCACCGTGCAGGCGAGCGTCATCACGACCGGAAGCGAATCGCAGAACGCGCTCCCGGGATTGAAGTCGGTCGCGAGCGCCACGATCGCCCCGCTGTCGATCAGCGCCCGGGCGGGCGGCTGCGAGCGCCGCAGGTAGAGCGCGGCCACCGGGAGCAGCACGGCGCCGACATCGCTTGCGGCGAGCGCCGCGACGCCGGTCGGGCCGGTGGCCTCGAGATGGTCGACCGACCGCGCG
>JBOHBE010000236.1:0-1597 GCA_050698235.1 Gaiellales bacterium | reverse complement strand
CCCGATCGACCGCCACGTCGTCAGCTTCCCACCGGCCACCGACACCATTCCGGCCGCGCCGCGGCTGACGACGGTCTCGCGCCGCGTACGGATCGTGCTCGAGCCGGTGGCCGGAAGCACGCGAAGTCCGGCGAACCGCGAGCGGACGAGCGCAGGCGCAAGCACGTCACTCGAGAGCGAGCGCCCGGCCTCGGCCAGGATCTGCGTGAGGTCGGCGTCCGTCGCCACGACCGCCGCGGGGTCGCCCTCGTAGGGCTCGTCGGTGGTGCCGAGGAGCAGCATCCCCTCCCAGGGGATCGCGAACGACACGCGGCCGGCAGGGAGCGGTGTCGTCACGGCCGCCGTCCAGTCGGTCCCGCCCGCGAGGACGAGATGGGCGCCCTTCGAGAGCGTGACGCTCGTCCCGGCCGCCGGATCCTCGAGGCGGCGGACGGCGTCGACCCAGGGGCCGGCAGCGTTCACGACCGCCCTGGCCCGGACGTCGATCCGCCGGCCGCCGAGGCGATCCTCGACGTCCGCCCCGGCGACGGCGCCGCCGGCGATGCGCAGCGAGACGACCTCCGCGTGGGTCAGGACGACCGCGCCCGCGTCAGCCGCGGCCCGAAGCGCCGAGATCGCGAGGCGGCCGTCGTGGGTCTGATGGTCGTGGTACAGCACGGCGCCGCGCAGGCCCTCGGTGATGAGGGGCGGCACCCGCCGGCGTGCCGCGGCGAGCGAGATGCGTCCATTGCGGCCGTCCGCGAAGCGCGCCAGCGCGCCGTAGAGGAAAACGCCCGCACGCACCTGCCAGAGCCGGGTGGGCGAGCCGGGCCCGACCGGCACCACGAACTCGAGCGGCTGGACGAGGTGAGGCGCGACGGTGCGGGCGTGCGCCCGCCGCTCGCGGTGCGCCTCCCGGACGAGGCCGATGTCGCCCATGGCGAGGTACCGCAGGCCGCCGTGCATCAGCTTGGACGAGGCGCTCGACGTGGCCCCGGCCACGTCGCCGCGGTCAACGACGGCCACGCGCGCACCCGCGAGCGCCGCATACCAGGCCGTGGCCGCGCCGATCGCGCCCGCGCCGATGACGAGGATGTCGAACGGCGCGCTCGACAGACGCTCGAGCTCGTCGCCGCGCCGGTCAGGCACTACCCGCGCGACGACCTTGGCGCAGGGAGGGGGATGGCGAACTCGACGCTCGTGCCGGCCGTCTTCTCGGAGTGGATGTCGAGCCGCCCGCCGGCCAGGTGCACCCGCTCGCGCATCGCATCGAGGCCGACGTGCATCCGCATCCTGCGCCGGTCGAGCGCGCGCTCGAGATCGAAGCCGCGGCCGTCGTCGCGCACCCAGCCGGTCAGGCTGCCCTGCCGCTCCTGGAGCGCGATCGCCACCTTCGAGGCCTGGGCGTGCTTCCTCACGTTCGAGAGCGCCTCCTGCACCGTCCGGTACACCAGGTCCTCGATCGCGAACGGGTAGCGGTCGACCGTTGCATGCAGATCGACCTCGAACCCGCCCTCGCGAGCGGCCTCGTCTGCCAGGTCGCGGACGGCCGCCTGGAGGCCGTGCGCCTCGAGGAGCGGCGGGCGCAGCTCGAACGTCATCCGCCGGGTTCGCTCGA
>JBOHBE010000235.1:0-7071 GCA_050698235.1 Gaiellales bacterium | reverse complement strand
GCTTTGACCAGCTCGCCGAGCGCGGAGACGACCGCCTCGCCCGCCGTCGTCGTGGTATCAGGCACCCTCGAGCACTCCTCGCTCGCGCACCCGGATCAAGTCCTCGTGGACCTTGAGAACGGCGCCGAGCGTTTCATCGAGTGGCGCTGAGGAGTCCAGGGCGAGCAGCGCGCGAGCCCACACGATCGTCTCGCCGACCCCAGGCATCTTGTACAGATCGCGCTGATCGCGCAATCTGCCGACGGCCTCGACCACACGCGCAGCGATCTGCTCGGGAACCCCCGGCACCCGGACGCTGACGATCTCACGCTCGCGCTCGGCGCTGGGGTATTCGATCCAGTGGTAGAGGCAGCGCCGCTTGAGCGCATCGTGCAGCTCGCGCGTGCGGTTCGACGTGAGGATGACCCGCGGCCGCCGCTCGGCGCGGATCGTCCCGATCTCGGGGATCGTCACCTGGAAGTCAGACAGGAGCTCGAGCAGGAACGCCTCGAACTCGTCGTCGGAGCGGTCGATCTCGTCGATCAGGAGCACCGGCGGCACGGTGTCCGAGTGCTCGATGGCGTCGAGCAGCGGTCGCCGCTCGAGGAACTCCGGCCCGAAGACGTCGTGGAGCGTCCGGCCGGCGTCGGTCGCGTCGCCCGCCTCGATCGTGCGGATGTAGAGCAGCTGGCGGGCGTGGTTCCAGTCGTAGAGGGCGTGCGCGACGTCGATCCCCTCGTAGCACTGGAGCCGGATCAGGCGCGCGCCCGTCACCGCGGCCAGCGCCTTGGCGGCTTCGGTCTTGCCCACCCCGGCCTCGCCCTCGAGCAGCAGTGGCTTCTCGAGCGTGAGCGACAGTGACATCACCGTCGCCAGGCCGCGATCGGCCAGATACGCCTCGGTGCGCAGAGCGTCGGTCAGCTCGTCGATCGAGCGGGGCTCGGCCATGGAGTCAGGTTACCAGCGGGCCAACGCGGCCCCGGTTACCCCGCGACGGTGTTCTCGAGGCCGCCGTCGACGACGATGGTCGTGCCGGTGATGTACGCGGCCGCCGGCGAGGCCAGAAACGCGATGACCTCCCCCACCTCCTCGGCCGTGCCGATCCGCTTCATCGGCACCCGGTCGGCGACGTCCGCCAGATCCTCGCCGTAGCCGCGCACACCCTCGGTGTCGATCCAGCCGGGCGCGACGCACACGAGCCCGATGCCGTACTTGCCCCACTCCAGCGAGAGCGTGTTGGTGAGCGCGCCCATCCCCGCGCGGGCGGCCGACGAGTGCGCCATCCCCTCGATGCCGCGCCGCGGGCACAGCACGACCGAGATCACCCGGCCGCCGCCGTGCTCGATCATCCAGCGGGTGGCGACGAGCTGCGTGAGCTGCCACGGGGCGTCGAGGTTGAGACGGCGGACGGCGCGCCAGCCGTTCGGCGTGATGTCCTCGGCCGGTGCCACGAACTGCCCGCCGGCGTTGTTCACGAGGCAGTCGATGCGGCCGAACTCCTGGAGGCAGCGCTCGACGAGCGCCTCGGCCACCTCGCGCTCGCGGATGTCGCCGGGGTGGACGACGCAGCCGTCGCCGGCCAGCTCGCGCGTGCCCTCGAGCGGGTCGGGACGGCGGCCTGCGACGACGATGTTGTACCCGTCGCGGTGAAGCGCAAGCGCCGCGGCACGGCCGATGCCCGTTCCGCCTCCCGTCACGATGGCCGCACGTTCCCGCATCGCTCGAACCTACCAGAGTGCAAGAATCCCCGGCCGTGCACCGTTCGCTCTGGCTCGAGGAGGCGCTCGCCGACCACGACGGCGGGCCGGTGGCTGCCCTGGAAGGCGAGCAGACGGCCGAAGTCTGCATCGTCGGCGGCGGCTATACGGGTCTCTGGACGGCGCTTCGGATCAAGGAGCTCGAGCCCAATTGCGATGTCGCCGTCGTCGAGGCGGACGTCTGCGGCGCCGGTGCCAGCGGGCGAAACGGCGGCTTCCTGACGACCTGGTGGTCGAAGCTCGGGACCCTGATCAAGGCGTGCGGCGAGGAGGAGGGCGTGCGGATCGCACGGGCTTCCGACGAGGCCGTCGACAGCATCGAGGCGTTCTGCGCCGAGCACGGCATCGACGCCCATTTCCGCCGCGGCGGGTGGCTCTGGGTGGCGACCGCCCCGGCGCAGGTCGGGATGTGGGAGTCGGCCATCGCCGAGTGCGAGCGCCACGACGTCCACGAGTTCGTGCGCCTGACGCCCGACGAGTTGCACGAGCACATCGACCAGCCGACGCACCTCGCGGGCGCGTTCGAGCCGCGCACGGCGACCGTCCACCCGGCGCATCTCGTCCGCGGCCTGCGGCGGGTGGCGCTCGAGCGAGGCGTGCGGATCTACGAGAACTCGCCCATGCTCAGCCTGCGGCGGGCCGGACGGCCGCGCGTGCGCACGCCCGACGGCGAGATCACCGCCGGGACGACGGCGCTGGCCCTGAACGCCTGGGCCGCCGCGATCCCCGAGCTGTCGCGCGCGATCGTCCCGGTGACGAGCGACCTCGTGGCCACCGCGCCCGACCACGCCCTGCTCGAGCGCATGCGCTGGACGCGAGCCGAGGCGATCGCCGACGCCCGCCTGATGGTGCACTACTACCAGGCCACCCGCGACGGCCGGATCGTGTTCGGGAAGGGCGGCGGCAGCCTGGCCTACAAC
This sequence comes from Gaiellales bacterium, assembly GCA_050698235.1. Classification (GTDB taxonomy): domain Bacteria; phylum Actinomycetota; class Thermoleophilia; order Gaiellales; family JAICJC01; genus JAICJC01. Next base: position 4,415 of record JBOHBE010000235.1, on the reverse strand, counting down.
GCCAAGATCGGCGACGACTTCAACCATGCCCCCCGCAGGTCGGCGTGGGTCGCCCAGCACATGCACAGGATCCTCCCCGCCACCGTCGGAGCCGAGATCACCCACACCTGGGCTGGGCCGGTCGCCCGCACCGACGACGGCCTGCCGATCTTCGGGCACCTCGCCGACAACGTCGTGCACGGCGGCGGCTATTCGGGGAACGGCGTCGGCCCGAGCTGGGTCGGCGGCCGGATCCTGGCCTCGTTGGTGCTGGGCCGAAGCGACGAGTGGTCGAGCGCCGGCCTCGTGCGCGACCCCGGCCGGGCCTTCCCGCCCGAGCCGGTGCGCTACCTCGGCGGACGGGTCGTCAGGGAGGCCGTCCGCATGATGGAGGAGGCCGAGGACCGCGGCGAGGATCCCGGCCGCCTCGCCAAGTACGTCGCCGGGTTCGCGCCGGCCGGGTACGCGCGCGGCGGCGGTCGCAGCCGGCGCAAGTAGCGGCAGTCCCGCCCGGTAGCCTCCGGTCGGCGATGACCGACCCGCTGCCACGGTTTCGTGTCCAACCCGCGCGGCTGGCGTCTGTCTGGGTGCCGAAAATCGTTACCGTCGATCCGCCGCGGCTCGTTCCTCACACCGAGTGGCGACTTGACGTCAAGATCGTCGCCGCGACAGCAATTCGGGCGGCGGTGATATTGCAGGGGGTTCGACCATCGCGTGGGGATTGCCGCCCGACCCGCCGCGACAGAGGTCGACGATGCAGAACTGAAGGCCGACCCCCGTGACGTCGTCAACGCCGTCGCACCCGAGGCGGCGTCCACAGGTGAGGTGGTCGCTGTGGCACGCATCCCAGATCGCGACATCTCCCTCTCCGTCCTGGCTGTCGACGAACTCGACGTTGAGGAGCGCCGAGGCGGCCGGTGGCGGATTCGACCCACGCTGCAGCAGGCGTTGCCGGCATATCTGGCTGGCCTGACGAGCGGTCGTCAGAATGGCGTCGGGCCTGCGCCATAGGAGCGACGACGCTACGCCGGGTCGTCGCGGCGATAGCGGGCCAGCACCGGGCTGACCGCGTGGAGGACGCCGACCCCCGCGATGCACGCGAGCCCGCCCGAGACCACCGCAAACCGCACCGACGTCGCGGCGGCGACCGCCCCGGCCTCGACGTCGCCGAGCCGAGGCCCAGAGGTCACGACCGCGATGTGAAGCGCGCTCAGGCGGCCGCGCATCTCATCCGGTGCGACGAGCTGGAGGATCGTGTTTCGGAACACGGCCGAGATGACGTCGGCCCAGCCCGCCGCGGCCAGCAGGACGAGCGCGAGCGGAAACGAGTCGCTCGGGACGAGCCCGAACGCGACGATCGCCGCACCCCACGAGATGACCGACACGATGACCGCCAGGCCCTGCCGGCGCACGGCGCCGACCCACCCGCTGACCGCCGCGCCGACGAGAGCTCCGGCGCCCGGCGCCGCGTACATGAGCCCGAGGCCTCCCGGACCGACGTGGAAGGTCGTCACGGCGAGCGCCGGAAAGAGCGCGCGCGGCATCCCGAAGATCATGGCGTTCAGGTCGATCACAAAGGTCGAGAGCAGGACCGGCGTCGAGCGGGCGAACGCGAGCCCCTCCCTCACGGCGGCCCACCCGCTCCTCGTCGCTACGCCGCCCGCCGGCGGCATCGGCCGCACCCGGAGGATCGCGAGGAGCGCGATCGCGAACCCGGCGACGGCGGTCACGTAGACGGCCGTGACGTCGAGCGTCGCCAGGAGCACGCCCGCGAGCGCCGGCCCCGCGAGCGCCGTGATCTGGCCGACGATCTGGTTCAGGGCCAGGGCGGACGGCAGATGGTGAGCTCCGACCAGCTGCGGGATGCTCGCGTTCCGGACCGGAGCCTCGATGCTCGCGAACGCGGCGATGACGGCGGCCAGCGCATAGATCGCGACCAGCGGCGGCGAGCCGGCCGACGCGAGCAGCGCCAGCGCGACGGCGCACGCCGCCGCCCCGACCTGAGCGATCAGGATCAGCCTGCGCCGGTCGTGGGCGTCGACGAACGCCCCGGCGGCGAGCGATCCCAGGAGCAGCGGCACGAGCTCGGCCGCCCCGACCAGGCCGACGGCGAGCGACGAGCCGGTCAGGACGTACACCTGGAACGGCACCGCCACTGCGACGATCTCGTGGGCGGCCGACGCCACGAGATCGGCCCCCCACAGGCGCCGGTAATCGGGCGAGACCCGAAGCGGCGCGATGTCCACGATCACGCCGCGAAGCCCGGCCATCGGCGGGTTATACCGAGGGCGCGGGATTCAGCGGTGTCACATGTGTGCCGATAACTCCATTCCGTGCCCCCCAGGAGATCGGCCCACAGCCGCGACCGGCGCGAGCTCGAAGTGCTCCATCGCGTCGCCGTCGCGCTCTCGCAGTCGCTCGCGTTCTCGGACGTGATGGACGCGCTCGCGCGCGAGCTGGTGCATGCCGTCGGCCGCGTCAGTGAGTGCACGATCAACCTCTGGCACCCGGCGCGCGACGTGCTGGAGGTGGCGTCGGTCTACATCCGCGAGACGGGCACCTCCGAGGAGGACAGGGGCGACATCTATCTGCTCGACGACTACCCGGCCTCGCGCGTGCTCCTGCGCGCGGCCGACGGCTACGCCGTCCAGCGGATCACGGACCCCGGTATCTCGCCCTTCATCCACAGGCAGCTCGTCGAGTGGGGCTGGCGGACGTGGATCGAGCTGCCGCTGGTCGTCGACGGCCATTCCGTCGGCCTGATCGAGATGGCGGACTACACCTCGGCGCGGCGTTGGGCGCAGCGCGACATCGACTTCTGCCGCACGATCGCGGCGCAGGCCGCCATGGCCGTCCGAAATGCACAGCTCTACGAGAATCTCCGAAGCCAGGTCGACAAGGACCCGCTGACCGGCGTCCTGAACCACCGCGCGTTCTACGAGCGGCTCGAGCAGGAGCTCGACCGGGCGGCGCGCAGCGAGAGCCACGTCGCCGTCATCGTCGTCGATCTCGACGATTTCAAGGCGCTGAACGACACGCGGGGCCATGTGGCGGGCGACCAGGCGCTGCGCCGTGTCGCGGGCGCGATCCGCTCGACGTGCCGGTCGGTCGACATCGCCGGGCGGCTCGGCGGCGACGAGTTCGCCGTGATCCTGCCCGATATCGACACCGATCTCGATGCGCTGGCCGCCCGGCTGCTGGACGCCATCAGCACGCAGACGGGCCTGCTTGCGTCGGTCGGCGTCGCGGTCGCACGGGAGCCGGCCGACAGGGCCGCGCGTACCGTCGCCCGCGCCGACAGGTCGCTGCTCGAGGCGAAGGCCGCGGGCAAGCACACGTACCGCGTCGCCGCCTGACCTTCCCGACGGCGGCAGGTCGTTCTACACTTGGGGCACCGAAAGGTGCAATCCATGCGCTGCCTGCTGCTCGACGCCACCATGCGACCAACCAGCCTCGTCACGCGAGAGCGTGCGGTGTCGCTCGTCGTCTGCGGGAACGCCCAGGTGATCGCCGAGGAGCCGGACGTCGTGTTCCGCTCGGAGCACCTGCACGTGGCTCTGCCGGTGATCCTCCAGGTCTCGGCCTACGTCGAGCTGCGGCCGCTCGTGAAGCGAAACGTCGTGCGGCGCGTCCTCTTCTGCCGCGACAGCTGGCGGTGCTGCTACTGCGGGCGCGACGGCGGGCCGCGCGACCTGACCGTCGACCACGTGAAGCCCCTCTCTCGCGGCGGCAAGCACGTGTGGGACAACGTCGTCACGGCGTGCCGGCGGTGCAACCACCGCAAGGGGAACCGGCTGCCGTTCGAGGCCGGCATGTACCCGCGCCATGTGCCGAAGGCGCCCGACATGGTGCAGGTGGCCTGGGCGGGCCGGCTCACCCATCCGCTTCAGCGCGAGTACGTCGCCGCCTGGCACAAGGTGCCGGCGGCCGCCCTCTAAGCCCGGCTCACGGCCCGGCGGAGCGCCGCCTGCATCCGGGCGGCGATGGGCCCCGGCACCCCGTCGCCCACCGTCTCGCCGTCGAGACGCACCACGGGCATCACCTCGCGGACGCTCGACGAGGTGAAGACCTCGGCCGCTTGTACGAGCCTCTCGCGCGGGTACTCGCCCTCAGCGAGCCGGATCCCGGCATCGGCCGCGGCGGCCACGAGCGTCTCGCGCGTGACGCCGGCCAGAATGCCCAGCTCGAGCGCGGGTGTGTGCAGGACGTCGCTCTCGACGAACCAGATGTTCGAGGTCGGGCACTCGAGCGCGATCCCCTCGAGCGAGAGGAAGAGCGCGTCGTCCGCCCCGCGCCGCCGGGCCTCCGCCTGCGCGGCCATGTTGACGGCGTAGCTCGTCGACTTCACCCCCGGGAGGAGCCACGGCGCCTCACTGCGGGTCGCCGCACCGATCGCGAGCTGAAGGGACGCGAGCTCGATCCCGCGAGCCCGCATC
>JBOHBE010000234.1:0-13152 GCA_050698235.1 Gaiellales bacterium | reverse complement strand
GCCGTGCACGACGGCTACGACCTCGGCTGGAAGCTCGCCTGGGTCATGAACGGCTGGGCGAGCCCTGCGCTGCTCGATTCGTACGAGCTCGAGCGGCGCCCGGTCGCCGCGCACAACGTCGCCCGCTCCGCCGATCCCGACGGGACGGTCCGCGCCGCCGAGGAGGAACTCCGCGTCGACCTGGGTGGGCGGGTCGCACACCACCGGGTGACGACGCCAGACGGCCGCGCGTCGACCCTCGACCTGCTCGGCCTCGGGCTGACGCTCCTTACGGGAGCGGGCGGCGAGTGGCGCGAGGCGGCAGGGGCGGCGTCATCCCGACCGCCCATCGCGGTGCACGGACTCGACGAGATCACCGCTCGCGCCATGGGAATCGGTACCGCCGGCGCACTGCTGGTACGCCCCGACGGCATCCCCGCAGCGTGGTGGCCGCGCGCCGATGCGAGCCCGCGGGCGGCGCTCGATGCGGCGATCGTCGATCTCTGCTCGCCCGCAGGCGCAGCGACGACCTCGCACGCCGCCTGAGTGGCCGGAGTCGCCGGTGGCTCCCCGTCGGGAGCCACCGGCCTCGCCGGCGTGGTTACGCCAGCACCTTGTACCGGGTCAGCATTCCGGCCCGGATGTGGTCGTTGACGTGGCAGTGGAAGAGCCAGATCCCCGCGTCGTCGGGCACCATGTCGGCGACGACCATCGTCGCCGGGAGCAGGCTCACGACATCCATCCGCATCCCGTTCACGGTCACCGTGTTGCCGTGCCAGTGAGGCGTGTGGAGGTCGACCTCGGTGCCCATGCTCATCACGTACCAGCGCACATGCTCGCCGCGGTGCATGGTGATCATGGGCTGGTTCCCGAACACGTAGCCGTTGATCGAGTGCATCAGGTTCGACTCCTGGAAGTCCTCGTCATCGGGATCCGGGGCCGGCGGCTGCGCGAACCGCTTGATGTTCGCCTCGAGGAACGGGCTCTGGTTCTCGTTCATCACCGAGAACAGCGCGAAGATCTCGCGATCGACATCCTTCGGGCTGCCGTCCGGGCGGGCCATGCCCCGGCGCGTGATCTCCATCGGCCCCATCAATCCGGCGTAGGTGTCGGACACCTCGTCGGTGTGCGAGTGGTACATCCACATCACCGAGCTGCCGTCGTCGGGTCCCGGGCCGGCGCGCGGCGGCACTTCCCACGTGTAGGTGTGCGTGCCGCCCGTCGGCACGGCGTCGTCGTCCTTCTTGGCGCCGTGGGTGCCGTCGTTGTAGGGAGCGCCCTCGCTGGCCTTGTCGTAGAAGACGCCGTGCGGGTGGACGCTCGCGTCGAACGGGCAGGTGTTGCGGAAGACGACCTTGATCGTGTCGCCGACCTCCGCCCGGATGACCGGGCCGAGGAGGCCCAGGTAGCGATCCTCCGGAGCCCGCGCCTTCAGGTGCGCGAACGTCCCGTCGGTGTAGCCGTGGTAGAGGCACTTCTCGTAGGTCGAGCCGATCCGTCCCGGCCCGGTCTTCACGTAGGTGTCGGCGACGTCGTCGAACGGCTTGCCGGTGATCTCGTTGGTGCCGGCCGGCGCGTAGTTCCAGTCGACCTGGTCGGCGCTGATGTAGTAGGTGCGAGTCTTGCCGTCGCTCTGGAAGGCGCCGCCGGACACGTCCTGCCAGTAGCTCGTGCCCTGCATCGCGCCCATGTCCATGCCGGCCATCGTGTGCTTGGACGACCCTGCATACACCGGACCGGGCGCGCCTCCGCCGGTCGCCACGGCGAACGCCGCGAAGACCGCGACGGCCGCGATCCCGATGCCCGGCAAGGCGCGCCAAAGCGGCGCCAGTCGGGTATGTCTCATGAACCTTTCCCCCTCGGATCGGTTTGCGGATCGGAGCCCGCTCGGCCCGACCCGCTACGAGGGGTCAGGCAGAAGCGGAGGCGATCCGCGGCGGCGCGCGGCCGGAATGGGCCCAACTGTGGGCCGTGGTCCGGGGCTGAGCGCGGTATCCCGGCCGAGCCTGCGCGGGCCGGGTGGCGCTGCGGGCCGTCCGTTGCCGGCGGCCGATGAGCGCGCGAACGCCGTCGGCCAGCCGGACCAGCGCCCGTGCGATCGCATAGCCCGCGAGGGCGAACGGGATCTGGAGGAGGAGGCCCGGGAGGAATGTCGGCTCAAGCACCGTCCCAAGCGGTGCCGCGCCGGTGTGAAGCAGCGTCTCGAGGTGCTCCTGGACGACGAAGGCCGCCGGCGCGAGGAGCGCGAACGGCAACCGTGCGGCCGCGGTGCGGTGCGTCGACCATGACCCCGCGGCTCTGCCTGCGAGCCCGAGGGCGACCGAGACCGCCGCCAGGCTGGCGAGCAGGGTCAGCAGATCGGCGCGGCCGAGGGCGCCGAGGAAGAAGCGGCCTGTGTCACCGTCGGCCGCCCCGAGGAGGGCGTTCACGAGGGCGTGCGCGGACTCGCAGCCGATGATCGCAATCGGCAGAGTGACCAGCCACGCCAAGCGTTCGTTCCGCACGCTCCGCCAGTGTAGAACGCGTCAACCTCGGAAGGCAATGGGCTCTCCAAGTACGATCGACTCGTGGCGCTGGTGCTCGACCACGTCCAGGTGATGATGCCGGAGGGCGGCGAGGACGACGCCCGGCGGTTCTACGCCGGCATCCTCGGGCTGACCGAGGTCGAGAAGCCCGAGCCGATGCGGCCGAACGGCGGCGTCTGGTTCGCAGAGGGGATCCACGTGTCGGGCGAGGCGGGGTTCTCGCCGGCCCGTCGGGCGCACCCGGCCCTGCGCGTCGACGACATCGACTCGCTGGGCGAGGCACTCGCGGCGGCGGGCTGCGATGTTACCTGGGATGAGCGCTGGCCCGGGGTTCGGCGGTTCTACACCCGCGACCCGTTCGGGAACCGAGTGGAAGTACTGAGCTCCAGCTAAAGGGGTAATCCATGCACCCGCGTGAACGACTGCTCCTGGTGATCGTCGTCGTCGCGTCGATCGTCTTCCTCGTCATCGACACCTCTTGGGCGACGATGTTTGCGCTGTCGGTGGCCCTCTTCGGGATCGCAGTCGGAGTCTGGGTTGCCCGCCGATCTCGAGCCCGGGCGTAGCGTGGTCGGCGTGCGCGTTGAGCGTGTCGCACGATGAGTGACCTGGGGGCGGTGCCGGGTATGCACGCCTAACCCGCGATGCCCCAGCCGATCCTGCACACGGACAGACTCCTGCTCATCCCGCTCGCAGATCGTCATCTCGAGCTCGAGGTCGAGCTCGACTCCGACCCCGAGGTGATGCGGTACCTCTCGGGACGAGCCCAGACGCGGGATGAGGTGGTCGAGAGCCATGCACGGCGGATGGCTCTCAGTCGCAAGGTCTCGGGTCTCGGCTTCTGGATGGCGTTCGGGACGCAAGGCGGGGCCCTCGGCTCGGCCCCGCCGTCGACTGAGCACGCCGGTGACTTCATCGGGCTCATGATGCTCCCGCCCGCTCACGGCCCCGACCAGCCCGATGATCTCAGCGTCGCCGATCTGGGCTACCGGATCATGCGCCGGCATTGGCGCCAGGGGCTTGCAACGGAGGCGGCGCGCGCGCTCCTCCGGCACGCGTTCGCGACGGTGGGCGTGCGGCGAGTCATCGCGCAGACGATGGCGGTGAACGCAGCATCGCGCGGCGCGATGGCCTCGGCCGGGCTGTCGTACGTCCGCACGTACTTCCCCGAGTGGGACGAGCCGCTCGCCGGCGCTGGGCAGGGTGAGGTGGAGTACGAGATCACGCTGGCGGACTGGCAGAACCGCAAGCGGACCCAGTCGTATAGTCGCGGGCGTGCGTCCACCGGAAGGGCAGGTGGTGCCTGAAGACCAACGGTTCAGTTGACCTGAAACTACGACCCGAGGGGGCACGATGCGATTCGTGAAGGCACGAACGGCGGTACTGGCGGCGACGGCAACGGTCGCCGTGGCAGCGGTCGCGTTCGGCGCCGGCGGCGGTGGGTCAGGGGTCTCGCCCACGCCGTTCGGGACGCCGACGCCGGGAAACCCGAACCCGTCCAGGCACATCGCCGCCGTGCGCGGTGACCGGATGTGGGACTGGACGCAGCAGACCCGCTCTGAGGTGGTCGCGCGCCACGGGATGGTTGCGACCAGCCAGCCGCTCGCCGCGCAGGCGGGCCTCCAGACGCTCCGCGAGGGCGGAAACGCGGTCGATGCCGCGGTCGCCACGGCAGCCATGCTCGGTCTGACCGAGCCCGAGAGCGCCGGTATCGGAGGCGACATGGAGGCGATCGTCTACTCGGCCAAGACCCACCAGCTCTACGGGCTGAACGCCGCCGGCTGGGCGCCCGCCTCGCACACGGTCGCCTTCTACCACAAGCGTGGCCTGAAGGAAGTGCCCTTCTACGGCGTCTACAGCGCCACCGTGCCCGGCGCCGTGGACGGCTGGAGCCGGCTGCTGCACCGCTTCGGGCGCATGTCACTCGGGCAGGTGCTTCAGCCGTCGATCGAGGCCGCCCGGCAAGGCTTCGGCCTGACCGAGCGGACCCGCGGCGACTGGGAGAGCTACGACCACTTCTACGTCGACATGCTCAAGAAGGACCCTGAGTCGCGCAAGGTGTTCCTCCGCAACGGGCACGTGCCGGCGCTCTACAGCAACTTCCGAAATCCGGATCTGGCCCGAGCGTACGAGCTTCTGGCAAAGGATGGGCCCGACGCGTTCTATCGCGGGCCGATCGGGCGCGCGATCATCCGCCGGATGAACGCCCGCGGCGCGGCGTGGCGGATGAGCGACCTCTCGTCGTTCAAGTCGCAGTGGGTGAAGCCGATCTCGACCAACTACAAGGGCTACGACGTCTTCCAGATGCCGCCGCAGACGCAGGGGTTCGCGACGCTCGAGATGCTGAACATCCTCGAGCAGTGCGGCCCACGGCTCGGATACAACCTGCACGCGCTCGGCCCGCGCTCGCCCGAGTTCTGGAGCATCCTCGTGCAGGCCAAGCGGCTCGCCTATACGGACCTCGAGCGATACAACGGCGACCCGCGGTTCGTGAAGATCCCGCTCGACCGGCTGATCTCGAAGCGCTACGCCGCGTCCCTCTGCGGCCAGATCAGCCTCGGTCACGTCGGCGCCGAGCCGGCCGTGTCCGCGACGCCCAGCGTCTCGGTTGGCCGTGAGCGCGGCGACACCGTCTACCTGACGACGGCTGACCGCTGGGGCAACATGGTGTCGTTCATCTACTCGATCTACGACTACTTCGGGGCGAACGTCTCGATCCCGGGGTACGGGTTCCCGATGAACGACCGCGGGTCGTTCTTCAATCTCGACCCGTCCTCGCCTGACGTGATCGCACCGCACAAGCGGCCGTTCCTGACCATCATCCCGGCGTTCGTCATGAAGGACGGGCAGCCGCTCTTGTCGTTCGGCAACATGGGCGGTGACGAGCAGGCCCAGGCCCAGGCGACCGAGATCGTGAACATGGTCGATCTCGGCATGAACGTGCAGGCCGCGGGCGATGCGGCCCGCTTCCACCACAGCCAGGACGCAGACCGTGTCGACCTGGAGTCGCAGCTCTACGCACTCGTGGGGCCGCAGCTTCGAGCGCTGGGCTTCAAGGTCCGCGACGTTCCCGGAAACGACGACGTGTTCGGTGGCTACCAGGCCATCCTCTTCCAGCGGATGCTCGGAGTTGAGCCGCCCGCGGAGTGGCAGACGGCGGGCGATCCGCCGGTGAACGGCGTCTACCGGGCCGGGTCGGACTTCCGGAAGGACGGCCAGGCCGTCGGCTGGTGACGCGCCAAGGGGGTGGGCTGGACGACCGGCCCACCCCCCGGGCGGTCACTGCATTGAGATCGAACCAATCGCCAATGAGCGATCGGCAGTATACCGTGCATGCAATACATCGCATGCTCTTTCCTCGGGCACGTACCGGTTTCGGTGATGTACGCCAGGTTCCTGACTGCGACCCGCGTCCGGTGCGCTCGGTGCGGTCGAACGCGCGGCCAGGACATGTGGGGCAATGAGGTCTGGGACCGATGACGCTCGAGCTGCACGTGAAGCACGAGCCCTGGCGAGCCGTGTACGACGACCCCAGGTGGTCGATGACGCTGCGCGAGGCGAGGATCCGCGACGACAACCAGTGCCGCGCGCTCCTCACGAACGGCGTTCGCTGCCCGGAGGTCTCCGGCCTCGAAGGCCACCACACGATTCCGCTCGGGGAGCTCTGGGCGCGAGGCGAAGGCGCTCGCGCGTTTGACTCGCGGATCGTGATCATGCTCTGCGCCGCGCACCACCACCAGGCGGAAGCCGCGGGTCGATAGGAGCTCCATGCCTCCCAGCCCGCAGACGCACGACGCGGACAACGACGGCGAGAACGTCAGGCCGCAGTCCTACGAGAGCATCACCACCATTCCACGCTGGCGGATCGACAACCTGCTCGACGCGGGCTTCACGCCGGACCAGGTGCGGCGCATCATCTCCGAGGAGCGCGATTGGCGTCTGGCGTTGACGCTCGTCGAGAGCGGCTGCGGGCACGAGACCGCGCTCCGGATCTCCTAGCCGTAGATCGTTGACATCGGCTCTCGCCGGGGCGTATCCTCGCGCCGCGACAGGGCGGGCCGGGCAGATCGACGGAGGTGGAGCAATGCGCGCATCCGAGGCGTTCAGGCGTGCGGGCGGTCGCCGGTGGGCGGCGCTCGCGGTGGCAATCGCCGCGACGCTCATCGTGGCGGCGCCGGCGGGCGCGGCGACCTACCGGGTGGTCGACCTGGGGACGCTCGGAGGGGCGTCGAGCGCCGCAAACGACCTGAACAACGCGGGCGCCGTGGTGGGCTGGGCGCTCACCGGCTCGGGGGAGATGCACGCGGTCGTGTGGCGAAACGGCCACAAGAGCGACATCGGGACGCTCGGCGGCCCGACCAGCATGGCCACCGGGATCAGCAACAACTTCGCCGTCGTCGGTACTTCGAGCGGCGCCGCCGGAGGGGTGCACGGGTTCCTGTGGCGGGCCAACCAGGGCGCGATGCACAACCTCGGGATCCCGCTTCCGGTGCGGATCGGCGACACCGGGGCGATCATCGGGAACGCGACGTCCGCAATCGGCGAGTCGGTCGCCGCCTACCGTAACCAGCATGGCTGGGTCCGGCTTCCGCTGGGCGAGTTCGACGGGAGCTTCGGAAAGGACGTGGACGACGCCGGCACCGCCGTCGGAACGCTCTTCACCGAGCCGCACGGTTCGGCGCCGTTCGTCTACGAGAACGGTGTGCTGACCATCCTGCCGTCCGTCCCGACCGCGGCCGAGACGGCGGCCGACGCGATCAACAACTCTGGCCAGATCGCCGGCATGACGTTCGATCCGCTGGGGATCGTGCTCTGGGACGGGACGAGCTGGCAGCCGGTCGCGACACCGGCGCTCGTCGAGCCCGAGATCCACGACATGAACAACTGCGGCCAGATCGTCGGGGCGCACCATCCCGACGTCTTCTTCAAGCCGCACGCGTTCCTCATCGCGAACGGCGTGGGTGTCGACCTGAACTCGCAGATCCCGGCCGGCTCCGGCTGGCGGCTCGGCACGGCCACCGCGATCAACGACTCGGGCGAGATCGCCGGCGTCGGACACCACAACGGCCGGCAGCACGCCTTCCTGCTGGTGCCGACGGGCTCCGGGGCGGGCTGTCCGTAGTTAGCCGGAGGGGCAGGGGCGAGTCCCTGCTGGCCTCGATGGAAGGAATTGCGGCCGCCGGCCGTCTACTGACTGATGCCATGGCTCCCGGTTCAGGAGGCGCCCTTCCGCGTTGACACCCGCCCGGCGCGGGGCGTATCCTCGTGCCGGCTTCGGCGTCGAGGCACCCTCGAAGCGCTCCGCGCGCTTCACGCCACCGGGAGCGCCGAGGCCGATTCACTCCAGGGTCTCGAGCGCGCCGGAAGGAGGTCGCGGTGACTGATGATCGACATGAGTCGTCCGACCCGACCGGTCCGGGCGCCTCGGCGAGCATCGGCCACATGCCCCGCGTGGGCTCGGACTTCGCCTCGTACCGGATCCAGGGGGTGCTCGGGCGCGGCGGCATGAGCGTCGTCTTCCGGGCCGACAACATGCGCCTCGGAAACGAGGTGGCGCTCAAGGTGCTGAGCGCGGAGCTCTCGGAGAATGACGCCTTTCGCGAGCGGTTCGTGCGCGAGTCCCGCCTCGCGGCGTCGATCAACCACCCGAACATCATCCCGATCTACGACGCGGGCGAGGAGGACGGCCTCCTCTACATCGCCATGCGATACGTCGCCGGGGCGGACCTGAAGACGCTGATCCGGCAGGAGGGCCCGCTCTCGCTGCGGCGAACGGCGGACATCATCTCGCAGGTCGCGCGCGGGTTGAGCGTCGCGCACCAGCGCGGCCTCATCCACCGCGACATCAAGCCCGCGAACATCCTCACCGAGCGGGCGGGAGCCGACGGCGAGACGGTCGACCACGCGTATCTGGCCGACTTCGGGCTCATGAAGCACCAGGTCTCGCGCTCGGGCCTGACCGACACCGGGCAGTTCCTCGGCACCGTCGACTACGTCGCCCCGGAGCAGGTGGAGGGGCGCCAGACGGACCAGCGCTCCGACGTGTACTCGCTCGGGTGTGTGCTCTACGAATGCCTGACAGGCTCGGTGCCCTACCCGCGCGACAGCGACGTGGCGGTGCTCTTCGCCCATGTCCAGGACACGGTCCCGCGGATCACCGACCTGCGGCCGGACCTCACGTCGTCGATCGACGAGATCGGTGCGCGCGCCATGGCCAAGCGGCCCGAGCATCGCTACGCGAACGCCACCGATATCTCGCGCGACCTGACCGAGGCTGTCGGCGCCTTCCGCTACTCGCACGACCGGCCGTCGCGGGCGATCACCGATCCGACGCCCCGCGAGGCGTCGAGCTACGCCGCGACGCCGGAGGTCGTGCCGGTGCCCGAGCGCCCGGCGGCCCAGGAGCCGCCGGCCCCACCGCCGGGAGATTCCGGCCCTGGCGGTGGCGGGCCGGCGAGGCCGCCACGCGGTCGCCCGTCGGTGCTCGTGATCGCGCTTGGCGTCGCCCTGGCGGCTGCGCTCGCCGTGATCGCGTTCCAGCTCACGAGCGGGGGAGACTCGGGGCCGAGCGCGAGCCCCGGGACGACCGCGTCGCCGGGTGGCACGACCGCACCGCCCACCGGCGGCACGGGCACCACAGCGCCGACCGGTCCCGTCCAGGCGAGCGATCTCAGGCAGGCGATGCCGAAGAACCTGCTGACCCAGTGCACGAACGTCCCACCGGCGGGCCAGGCGCTCGCCTCGCTCAGCTGCTCGGCGCCGTCCAACTCCGCGATCACGTACGACGTCTCGATGTACCCGGACACCGCCGACGTCCAGGCCGTCTTCAAGACCCTGCTCGCGTCACAGGGGATCAAGACAAACACGAACGGCTGCACCAAGCGCAACTGGAACGGCGAGCGGGCGTGGACGCATCCGACCGGGTCGCTGGGCGGCCACGTCGCGTGCTATCTCGACGCCAACGGCGACTCCGTGATCATGTGGACGCACATGAGCCAGAACGACAAGGCCGCGCCGCCGCAGCCCGACCATCGCGACATCCTCGGCATCGCGCGCCAGCACACGCAGCTCCCGGGCGAGCTCCTGACGTTTTGGAAGTTCTGGAGCGGCGCGAGCGGCACCGACAGCATCATCGGCAAGTTCTCGAGCTAGTCAGCTAGCCGGCCGTCGAGGCCCGCCCGGCCATCCGTAGCATCTGGCCGAACATGGCCGCCGACTGCGGCCTCTGGGCCGGGTCGGCGGAGAGCGCCGTGCCGATCGCCCAGTCCAGGTCGTCCGACACGCTGTCGGTCCGCGCCAGGCACGCCTGGGCGATCGCGGCGAGCTCGTAGATGTCGCTCAGGGGCGTGGCATCGGCGCCGGCCTGCACCTCGGGGGCGCCGCTCCGCTCCGAGCTCGTCGCGACCGGGACGAGCAGCGCCCGCCCGTCGCCGTCGAACAGGATCGAGGCTGTTCGCACCCCGCCGTGGACGACGCCGGCGCGGTGAAGCGCATCGAGCCCACGGGCGACGCGAACGACGATCCGCGCGGTCTCGTCCGCCGTCGGCGCCCGGCCTCCCGTGAGCCGATCGGCCAGCGAACCGCCGTCGCACCATGCGAGGACGAGGTACCGCCAGCCGTCCGCCTGGTCGGCGCGGAGCCCGGCCACGAGGCTGCGATCGTCGACGCGGGCCGCGCGCGCGGCCGCCTCGCGAAGCCGGTCCCAGTCCTCGCCGCCATCACCGTCCGAGCGTCCGACCAGCCTGAGGGCGACCGGCTCGTCGTCGGCCGTGAGGGCGCGGGCGACGGCTCCGGGGGTCTGGGCCACGCCCTCGAGCGTGTACGGGCCGATGCGGGTGCGCGTCGCCGCGGGCCGCTCGCCCAGGTGGGCCAGGTCGCGCTCGGGGACCGGCGCGGCGTCGTCGGCGCTGTCGCCGAGCCGGCGCCTCAGCCGCTCGGCCGCCTGTGGATCGTCCATCCGCTCGGCGACTCGCAGCGCGCGCCGCCACAGCCGCACGGCCTCGTCGCGCTGCCCCCAGCCGTCGGCGCGCTCGGCCGAGCGGTCGAGGTATTCGAGCGCCTTCGAGAGGTTCCCGCTCTGAGCGTGGTAATGGGCGAGCATCTCCATCCGCTCGTCGAGCGCGTCGGCGAAGAGCTCCTCGAAGACCTCGGCCACCCGCGCGCACAGGGCGGCGCGGCGGGCCTGGGTCAGGGTGCTGCGAGCCGCCTCCTGGAGCAGCCCATGGCGGAAGCTGTACTCGAGCTCCGGGTAGCGGCGCACCTCGCGGACGACTCCTGACCGGAGGAGACCCGGCAGCCCGGCCTCGAACCGCTCGCTTCCGGCGACTCGCTCCAGCACCCGCGCCGGGAACTCGCGGCCGATGACGGCGGCGGTCTGGCCGAGCACACGGGCCTCCGGGTCGAGCCGGTCCATGCGGGCGATCAGCAGGGCGTCGAGCGACGCCGGGAGCCCCGGGGTCATGCCGACGGTCACTGTCCACGCGCGCGGGCGGATCTCGTCGGCCTCGAGCGCGTAGGCCATCTCCTCGAGGTAGAGCGGATTTCCCTCGGCGCGGGCGACGAGCTCCTCGCGCGTGCTCGGGTCGAGCAGACCCGATGCGGTGATGTCGAGCAGCTGCCCGGCCGCCTCGTCGGAGATCGGATCGAGCGCGAGCTCCTCGAACCGGTGCGCGAACTGCGTCATCGCGTGGGCCCGGAAGCGCCACGCCGGCGTGTCGCGCTCGGGCCGCGAGCTCATGACGACCATCACCGGAGCCCGGTCCATCAGCTCGAGCAGGTCCTCGAGCATCTGGCACGTCGCGACGTCCGCCTCGTGCAGGCCCTCGATGGCGACGACGACCGGCGAACGGCGCGCGAGCCGCAGCGTCCAGTCGCAGAACGCCGCGCGCGTCCCCGCGGCCAGGTCCTCGGTGTCGCCGTCGCGGAGGAGGTCGCGATGGTCGGGCTCGGGCTGCACCGAGAGCAGGTGGCCGATGTACATCAGCGCGTCGTCGGGGTCGTCGTCGTACAGCGCGGGGAGGCGCGCCCGCAGCCGCGTGCGTACGACGATCTCGCGCTCGGTGTGGTCGATCCCGAGCCACGCCCGGATCATCTCGACGAACGGCTGGTAGAGGCCGACCGCCCCGTACGAGCGGCAGTCGCCTTCGAGCCACGTCACGTCGGGGCCCAGGTTCTCGCGCAGCTCGCCGAGGAGGCGCGACTTGCCGAGGCCGGCGTCGCCGATGAGAAGCAGCGACTGCCCGCGGCCGGCGAGCAGGTCGTCCGCTGCTCCGCGCAGACGGGCAGCCTCGGCCTCCCGGCCGACGAGCGGCGACTGCGCGTTGTCGCGGCCGGTCGTCTTGCGGCGCAGGACGCGCCACGCCGACACCGGTGCCGCCCGCCCCTTCAGCGCCAGCTCACCCATCGGCTCCAGCACGAACCGTGGCATCAGCCGCTGGGCCGTCTCCTCGCCGGTCACGATTGTCCCCGGTGCGGCCGCCGACTGGAGGCGGGCAGCGACGTTGGTCATGTCGCCGAGCGCCACGGCCTGCGGCTGGCCGGCCCCGACCATGCCGACGGCCGCGAGCCCGCCGTTGATCCCGACGCGGACGTTGAACTCCTTGATGTCCCAGGCCTGGCGGACGTCGCGGCCGTACGCCCCGACCATCGCCAGCACCGCGAGCCCCGCCTCGGCGGCGCGGTCCGCGTCGTCCTCGTGGGCGGTCGGGACGCCGAAGTAGGCGCACACCCCGTCGCCCATGTAGGCCTGCACCGTTCCGCCGAACTCCTCGACGACGCGGCTCATGCGGGTCACGCACTCGCCCACCAGGGCCTTCACCTCGTCGGGGCTCATGCGCTCGCCCAGCCCGGTGGAGCCGACGATGTCGGCGAAGAGGGCGGTCACCGGCCGAAGCTCGTCACTCCCGCCGGCGCCGCCTGGATCGATCGAGTCGGATGGCTGCGACACGGGCGCTGTTAACCGTAGTGACTGGCGCGGTGTGGCGTCGGTCGTCTGACATCCTCCCGGGATCGCCGCCCAGCCCTGGTCACTCTCGCACCGCCGCTCCGACGCCGTCGGCCGGCGGGGCATGGTCGCGACGTCGAACCCCGACGCGGCGCTCGCGGGTCTGCGTGCGCTCGAGGCCGGCGGGAACGCATGCGACGCGGCGCTGGCCGCGGCCGGGGTGCTGGTCGTCACCGAGCCGTACCAGTGCGCACCCGGCGGCGACCTGTTCGCGATCGTCGTCCGCGACGGCGAGGCGCCGATCGGGCTGAACGCGAGCGGGAGGGCGCCCGCCGAGCCGGGCGGCGAGCTGCCCGCGGAGTTCGGGCCGCGCAGCGTGACGGTGCCGGGGTGCGTCGCCGGATGGACCGACCTCGCGGAGCGGTTCTCACGGCGTGGGCTGGAGGCCGCCCTCGCGCCGGGAATCGCGCTCGCGCGGGACGGCTTCGAGATCCAGCCCAAGGCGGCCGGGCACTGGCGAGAGTGCCGCGCCGATCTGGACGGCGACGCCCACGCCGCCTTCGAGCCGGCCTCGCCGTTTCGCTCGCCGGCCATCGCGACCGCGCTCGAGCACGCCGCAGCGGGCACGTTCTACACGGGGCCTGTGGCCGACGCGATCGCGTCGGTGTCGTGGCTCGACCAGTCCGACCTCGCGGCGCATAGGAA
>JBOHBE010000233.1:0-15410 GCA_050698235.1 Gaiellales bacterium | reverse complement strand
TCGAGGACCGCACCGAACACGTCGTTCTGGCGCTGGTCGAAGGCACCGTTCCCGAGCCGCACCGGTCGCGCACCCTCGTAGCCGGACAGATCGTCGCGAGTGGACTCGGTGAGGTCGCGCCGGCCGTCGATGCCGTACATGATCTGGAGTGAGCCGTCTTCGGTCGCCTCCACATCGGCGACGAACTGCATGAACTCGTCGGCCTCCCAGTTCAGGTTGAGCCAGTGCAGCGCCTGAAGCGTGAAGGTCGTGTCTCGCATCCATGTGTAGCGGTAGTCCCAGTTGCGCTCCCCGCCAGGGGTCTCGGGCAGCGACGTCGTGAGCGCCGCGACCGTGGCACCCGTCGGCATGTACGTGAGCCCCTTGATCGCGAGCATCGACCGCTGGATCGGGTCGCGGAACCGATGGTCTGGGATCCGGGCGCGTCCCAGCCAGCCGCGCCAGAACTGCGTCGTCGCGGCGATCCGGGCCTCGGCGTCTTCGACGTCGCCCGGACCGGCGAGCTGCTCCGCCCACGAGAGCGAGCAGAACGCCCGTTCACCCTGCTCCAGCACGTGGCGGGCCCGGACGCGGCTGCCCTCCACCCCGAGCGCGAGGTCGGATCGCAGGCGGATCGTCTGGCCGGCGCCGGTTGCGTCCGCCGCATCGCGCCCGCCGTCGACGAGCGTCCACTCGGCCGGTACACGGCCGTAGTCGAAGGCGGGCTCGCACACGAGCTCGAGCTCGACTCGGCCCTCGAGGCACTCGACCGTGCGCACGAGGACGTGGTCGGCGTCCTCGTCCGCCGGCGGCCGCGTGTGCGGCGTGATCTCATCATCATGGTCGCGCGGGCCCATCGTCAGGGCGTCGCGGACGACGATCCAGCCGGTCGGCGTCTTCCACGTGGTCTCGAGGACGTTGGTGCCCGGCTCGTATGCACGCGCCGTGGGGTGGTGGATCCCGAACGGCCCGATCCGGAACGTGCCGGCCTCACGGTCGAGCAGGCTCCCGAAGGCGCTCGGGGAGTCGAACGACGGCATGCACAGCCAGTCGATCCCCCCGTCGGGCGCGATCAGCGCGCCGGTATGGCAGTTCGAGAGGAACGCGTAGTCGGCGATCGGCGTGAACGGCGACGGCGCGGCCGCGCTCTGCGGCTGCCCCTTCTTGGCCTGTTTCGCGGGGGCGCTCATGATGCGATCCACGGCTCGTGCCAGCGGCCGTATCCGGCGACCAGCTTCTCGGCTGCCTTGGGCCCCCAGGAGCCGGGCGCGTACGAGTGCACCGGCGGCGGGTCGTCGAGCAGCGGCTGCATGATCCGCCACGTCTCCTCGACGCCGTCCTGGCGGGTGAAGCGAGTGCTGTCGCCGACCATCGCCGCGTGTAGCAGCACCTCGTACGGGGTCGGGCCCTCTCCGCCTTCATCGGCGAACTCCATGTCGAGCTCGATCGGTGCCGGCCCGGCCCGGTCAGCCCGATGCGCCTCGAGCGTGAGTCGCACTCCGGTCGACGGGTCGAGCTTGACCACGAGCTGGTTCTGCTCGGCGCGGTGATCCGCGAATCCGAAGCCCAGCCGGGGCGGGCTCTTGAAGACGAATCGCAGCTCGGTCTGGGTCGCCGGAAGGCGCTTGCCCGTGCGGATGAAGAACGGGACGCCCGACCAGCGCCAGTTCTCGATCTGGAGGCGCAGCGCCGCGTACGTCTCGGTCGCCGAGTCCGACGCGACCCCGTCGATGTCGAGATACCCGTCGTACTGTCCGCGGACGTAGTGGGCGGGGTCCGCCTCCGCGACCGCGTGGAACAGCCCCACCTGGGCGTTCTTGAGCGTCTGCGGGTCGCCGCGGGAGGGAGCCTCCATCGCGCTTGCCGCGACCACCTGCATGAGGTGGTTCACCACCACGTCGCGCAGCGCGCCGACCGGATCGTAGAAGTGCCCGCGGTCCTCAACGCCGAAGCTCTCGGCCATCGTGATCTGCACGGCACCGACGTAGTTGCGGTTCAGGATCGGCTCGAGCATCGAGTTCTGGAAGCGCAGGTGGAGGATCTCCTCGAGGCCCATCTTCCCGAGGTAGTGGTCGATCCGGTAGAGCTGAGACTCGTCGATGTGCTCGTGGAGCTCGTCGGCCAGTTCCGCCGCCGACGCGCGGTCGTGCCCGAACGGCTTCTCGACGACGATGCGGGCACCTTTCGTCACCCCAGCGTCGGCCAGGCCCTTGACGACCGCTCCGAACAGGAAGGGCGGGATCTCGAGGTAGAACACCGGGCTCCCGGCGCCGCTGATCGCATCGGCCACCCGCTCGTACGTCGCGGCGTCGGCGAAGTCGCCCTCCACGTAGGAGAGGCGCTCCGCGAGGCGATCGAACACCTTCGGATCGACCTTCTCGCCGGTTCCCTCGATCGAGCTGCGGGCGCGCACCCTGAGGCGGTCGACATTCCAGTCGTCCACAGCCACGCCGACGATCGGGCAGTCGAGCAGCCCGCGCGCCTCGAGGCGGTACAGCGATCTGAACGTCATGACCTTCGCGAGGTCGCCCGTGATCCCGAAGATCACGAGGACGTCCGCCGGTCGCTGCTCGCTCGCGCCGCCGGCCGCCGAGCCTCGTGCCACAGAAGGTGTCGCAGTCTTCGTCATCTCTCGTTCCTCTCCCCAGGCTCGCGCCGGGTCAACGTCGTGCCTTCGGAGCCTTTTTTCCGGCTCCGGCCATGTCCCGTTCCTCATCCGTCTCGACCGTGATCCGCCCCGCCCGCTGGTGCGTAAATCCGGCGCCGGCCCAGTCGACGACCGCCTTCGCGCGGTCTTCGTTGGTCGGAAGCAGCGCCAGGTGCACCGTGCCCCACGCCACCTGGGCCGCCTTGCCCTTCATGGTCCGTCCGCGCATCGTCTGCATCACGGCGGCGCCCCGCCCGATCGCGGCCATGGTGCCCTTGTCGTGGTACTTGAACGGCTTCGCCTGCTTCCCCGCGAGCCGCTGGGCGATCGACGCCCCGGCGTGCTCGCCGGACTGGAGCGCGACCGATCCGAGCTGGGGCAGCACCGCCTTGATCTTCGCGTCGGTAATCGCGGCGCTGTCGCCGACGGCGTAGACCTCGGGGTGGCCCTGCACCGTCAGCTCCGGGCCGACGGCGATCCGGTTTCCGCGCGCCAGCTCGAGGCCGAGCGTCTGGACCAGCCGGTTCCCCTGAAGGCCCGCGCCCCAGACGAGGGTGTGGGTAGGGATCACAGCGCCCGACTTCAGCGTCACCCGCGTCGGCGAGATCGAGGCCACCGCCTCGCCCACCATCACCTCGACCGAGCGCTTCGCGAGGGCCTTCTCGGTGTACGCGCGGATGTCTTCCTTGAACATCGGAAAGAGCACCGGCCCGGCCTCGACAAGGATGACCCGGGCCTTGTCCTGTGGAACGTTCGGATAGTCCTTCGCGAGGTTGGCACGGTAGAGCTCGGCGAGCGCGCCCGCGCTCTCGACCCCCGTCGCGCCGCCGCCGACGACGACGACGTTGAGCGCGCCGTCGTCGACGAGCTCGGGGTCCCGGTCGGCGGCCTCCCAGCGCTCGAGGATGTGGTTCCTGAGCCGCATGGCGTCGGGGAGCGTGTACATCGGGAACGCGTGCTCCGCCGCCCCGTCTGTCCCGAAGAAGTTGACCTCGGCTCCGAGGCCGAACACGAGGTAGTCGTACGTCAGCGGTTCCATGTCCGAGAGCTGCACCTCGCGCGCGGCCAGATCGACCGCGGTGACGGTCGTCTGGTGGATCGTCGCGTTGTCCTGGCCGTGGACCAGATCGCGCAGCGCGTGTCCCACGGCGGTCGTCTCCAAAAGGCCGGTGGCGCATTGGTACAGGAGCGGCTGGAACGTGTGGTAGTTGTGCTTGTCGACCAGCACGACGTCGGCGTCGGCGTCCTTCAGCTTCATGGCAGCGCCGACTCCGGCGAACCCGCCGCCGAGGATGACGACGCGTGGACGCCGACGGTGGTCGTTCTCAGTGCTCTTCGGCATCTGGTCTGGATCCAGAGTACGCACGATCGAAAAGTGGACCGTCATCCCATGGGGACGATCTCGCGTAGCCCCGGCGACGGCGGCGCGGCGCTCGCTCAATCGTCCCGTGAGGGTGATGTCGTCGGCCCGCGGCGATGCGATGATCTCCGCGATCGCCGGACACCCGGCCTGGTGCCAACTCGAAGGCCATGGTGGTGCGTGCCCCCGCATGCCCGGCGTTCCATGGACGTGTGCGCATCATTGTCGCCTGTCGTGCGTGGCTGGATACTCGGTCGCTCTCATGGGCTCAGAGGCGAGACCCGGTGAGGGCGGATGGGAAGCCGCGTGACGACCCGCTCGCTCAGACTCGATGCGCCGTCCTCTTCCGGACGCGCGGGCCGCAGCGTGGCGATCGGGATCGCGCCGCCGCCGGCACCGTCGTTCGATTTCGTCTCGGCGAAGGTCCAGGTGCCGGTTCCGCGCGCCGGAAGCATCCTGAGGACGGCCCTCGTGAACCGTCTCCGCGGAGCGGCGCCGGTTCCGCTGGTGACCCTCGTGGCTCCGGCAGGCTTCGGGAAGACGACGCTGCTTGCCCAGTGGGCGAGCCGCGACCGGCGGCCGTTCGCGTGGGTGTCGATCGACGAGCGCGACAACGACCCGGTCGTGTTCCTCACGCACCTCGCCGCAGCGCTCGACACGCTCCATCCGGTCGACTCGAGCGTGGTGGACGCCCTCCGATCACCGGCACCGTCGATCTGGACCGAGGCGGTCCCGCGGCTGGGGGCGACGCTGGCCGCGACGAGGGAGCCGATCGTGCTGGTGCTCGACAACGTCGACATTCTGCGGCCGGGGGACTCGGCCGCAGCCGTCGCGACGCTCGTCGAGCACCTGACGGAGGGGTCGGCGGTCGTCCTGGCCGGGCGCGCCCAGCCGCACCTGCCGATCGCCGCTCTCCGGGCCGGCGGGCGGCTGCTCGAGGTCGGCCCCGAGATGCTCGCGCTCAGCCGGCGCGAGGCGCAGCTCCTGCTGCGCGAGACCGGGATCGAGCTGACCGACGCGGATGTCGCCGAGCTCCTGAGCCGGAGCGAGGGGTGGGCGGCGGGCCTCTACCTTGCGACCCTTGCCCTCCAGGACGAGAACGGCGGCCCCCGCGAGGTCGTGGACATCGGGGGCGACGACAGGTACCTCGCCGACTACTTCCGCTCCGAGTACCTCGCCCAGCTGTCTCCGAAGCAGCTCGCGTTCCTCAGGCGCACGTCGGTGCTCGACAGGATGTGCGGGCCGCTCTGCGACGCCGTCCTCGAGCGAAAGGACTCCGCGACCGAGCTCGAGAGCTTCGACCGGGCGAACCTGTTCCTGGTCCCGCTCGACCACCACCGCGGGTGGTACCGGTACCACCGCCTGTTCAAGGACCTGCTCAGGCGGGAGCTGGAGCAGCACGAGGCGCACCTGATCCCGGAGCTCAACCGGCGTGCGGCCGACTGGTTCGAGGCCCGCGGCGACGCGGAGGCGGCGCTCGAGCCCGCGGCGGCGTCGGGCGACACGGACCGCGTCGCGCGGCTCGTGACGTCGCTCGTCCTCCCCGTCTACCAGAGCGGCCGGATCGGTGTCGCCGAGGGTTGGCTCGAGCGCTTCGACCTCGCCGAGCTGGATGCGTACCCGGCAGTCGCCGTGCTCGGAGCCTGGGTCCACGCCCTGCGTGGCCGGCCCGTCGAGGCCGAGCGATGGCTGTCGGCGGCCGAGGGCGGCACGCTCGAGGGGACGCTGCCCGATGGATCCACCAGCGTTCGTCCGTGGATCGCGCTCGTCCGGGCGGCGCTGTGCCGCGACGGAGTCGAGCAGATGCTGACCGACGCGGAGGCCGCCCTGTCGGAGCTGCCGGCGGAGAGCGACTGGCGCCCGACGGCGCTCCTTCTCCAGGGGGCCGCGCTCGTGCTGCTCGGAAACGACCGCCGCGGCGACGCCGTCCTCGCCAGCGCGGCCGATGCCGCCGAGAGCGCCGATGCGATCGCCACCCAGGTCACCGCCATCAGCGAGCGGGCCGTGGTCGCGGCGCACCGAAACGACCACGCCGCCGCGGAGCAGCTCGCGCTCGAGGCGCGAACCCTCGTCGCGAATAGCCGCGTGGAGGGGCACGCGGCCGGGGCACTCGAGTCGGCCACGTCTGCGCGCGCGCTCCTGCGGCACAGCCGCTGGGCGGAGGCGCGCGCCGAGCTGGAGTCGGCGGGAAGCCTGACGCCGTTCCTCTCCCATGCCCTGCCGTGGCTCGCGGTGCAGGCGCGGCTCGAGCTGGCACGAGCCCACGTGACGCTGCGCGATGAGGCGGCCGCGCGCGCGATGGTGTCCGAGGCCGGCGAGATCCTGCGCCGCCGTCCGCGCCTCGGCGGGCTGTTCGATGAGACCGACGAGCTCCAGCGCCAGATCGATGCGATGCCGGATGCCGAGCCGGGCAAGGGCTCGGGGCTGACGGGCGCGGAGCTCCGGCTGCTCCCGCTCCTGGCGACCCACCTCTCGTTCCGCGAAATCGGCGAACGGCTCTTCGTCTCGCGCAACACCGTAAAGACCCAGGCGATCTCGCTGTACCGCAAGCTCGGTGTGTGCAGCCGGAGCGATGCGATTGACCGCGCGACCCGGCTTGGCCTGGTCGACGCCACGACGGGCGCGCCTCCGACCGATCTCGTGGGCACCGGCTAGTGGTCCTGACCGTCGCGATCATCCTCGCGCTGGTGCTCCCGTCGCCCGCGAACGTCATCGTCCTCGTCGCCGGCGCGATTGGCGAGGTGGGCGAGATCATCTGGGGCCGCCGGCTGGCGAAGCGGTGGAGGCCGAAGACCGGCCCCGAGGCGATGATCGGAAAGCCTGCGCAGGTTGTCGAGGAGTGCCGCCCAAACGGCGAGGTCCGTGTGCACGCTGAGCTGTGGGCGGCCAGGTGCGACGCCGGGGCGGACGTCGGCGACACCGTCACGATCCTCGCGCTGGACGGCCTCACGCTCGTCGTGGCTCCCGGCAGAGCCGCCGCAGTCCCTGAGGCCGGGGCATCCGATGCCTGATCGGATCGCCGACCTCGCGTCCACCATCTGTTTGAGGAGGAACCAATGACCACCACGCGCACAGCGTCCATGAGCGGTTGGGGCGTCTTCGCCGCCATCGTCCTTGTGGTGGCCGGGTCGTTCAACGTGGTCAACGGCGCGACCGCCATCCACCGCGGCAGCTACTACGCCGACAAGCTGCTCTTCGGAAGCCTGACCGGCTGGGGCTGGGTCGTCCTGGTGGTCGGCATCCTCCAGGCGGTGGCGGGGTACCTCGTGTTCTCGCGCAACCTCACCGGCTACAAGCTGGGCGTGCTGCTGGCGATGGCAGCCGCGTTCGTGTGGTTCTTCTTCCTGTTCGCGGCACCGGGTGCGGCCCTGATCGCAGTCATCACGAACCTGCTCGTCATCTACGGACTGACGGTCGGTTCGACTGAGGCCTGGGGCTGAGCCGGCGCCGGAGGCGGGTATGGCCTACGACCCTCCGTGGAAGCCCGGACGCGACGCCGCAGTCGGCGCGGCCGTCTTCGGCTCCCGCGCCGTTCGCACCGCCGGCCGGTGGGCGCTCCTGCCGGCTCGCACCGTCGCCGGCGCGCCGATCGTGAAGCCCGCGCTGGGACGCGCGCGCCAGGGCCTGGCGGCGAACGGCCGGGCGATGCAGGCCAATGGCCGGCGCCGGGTCGACGATCTGGCGCTCACCGAGGTCGAGCTGGCGATCGATCGAGTGCTCGCCGGGCCCGTGACGGAGGCGATCGGGCGGTCGCTTGCGGACCACGAGGTCCCCCAGCGGATCGCGGCCGAGTTCCTCGCGCGGACCGACGTGCAGGAGCTCCTGGCCGAGGTGCTCGAGAGCCAGGCCACCGCCGACATCACCGACCGGGTGCTCGAGAGCCCCCAGTTCCAGCGCGCGCTCGAGAATGTCGCGTCGAGCCCCGCCGTCCGGGATGCCGTGGCCGCGCAGACGCGGTCGCTGGTCGACGATGTCGTCGACGAGATCCGCGATGTGGCCGAGCGGTTCGACGACTCGGTGCAGGCGAGGATGCGGCGGTGGCTGCGGCGCCGGCCGGCATCGCCCGCCACGGCGGCCGCACCGACGCGGTACGGCGGGCTCTCGGCCCGCGCGGTCGCGCTCGTGCTCGACGTCGCGCTGGCCGACCTGGCCGCGATCACCGTGGCCGGCGGGCTGTGGCTTGCTGCGTCGGTCGTCGGCGGGCTCCGGCCCGACTGGCTGGTCGGCGTGCTTGTGGGCGCCGGATGGGCGGTCGTGGTCGACGCGTACCTGGTGGCCTTCTGGACTATGAGCGGTCAGACGCCGGGGATGCGCCTCCTGCACCTCCGCGTCGTCGGGCCGGACGGCGGCCATCCCGGCCTCGGCCGCTCGCTGGTCCGGCTCGTGGGGCTCATCATCGCGATCGCCGTGCTGTTCGTCGGGCTTCTGCCCGTGCTCGTCGACCGTCGCCGCCGCGGCCTGCACGACATGCTCGCCTCGACGACGGTCGAGTCCACCGACCAGGCGTAGGTCGGCGGGACGCGGTACGCCCTCGCTGCCGTATTCCCGGCAGGCGAAGGAGGTCGAGCATGAGGGTTCGGACTGCACTGGTGGCGTTCGCGGCGATGATGGTTGTCGGCGGGGGGACGGCCTACGCCGACGGCGCACCGTCGGCCGGGGTGTCGCAGGGCGGCTCGGGAGTGGTGTGGGGCGCGCTGCGATACGTCGCGCTTCCGGCGCCGGGCGGGACATCGGTGGCGCAGATCGACACGGCCAGCGGCACCGTGAACGGGTTCGTGTCGCTCCACGGCCTGTGGGGGATTCCGATCGTCGCCTTCGACGGCACGACGTCCGGCGTGAGCGCCGGCGGCCAGACGCTGGTGCTCGCCCAGGCCTCGCACTCGCTTCTCCCGAGCCGGAGCCGGTTCGCGCTCGTGAACTCGGTGAAGATGCGGCTGCGGCGCGTGGTCACCCTGCGCGGGGCCTTCTACTTCGACGCGATCTCACCGGACGGCGGGACGATGTACCTGATCCAGCACACTTCGGCGTTCAACACGCTGCGCTACGCCGTGCGCGCGTATGACCTTCGCACCGACCGGCTCGTGCCGGGCACGATCGTCGACAAGCGCGAGCCCGACGAGCGCATGGCCGGCTACCCCGTCGCGAGGGCGGTCACCGGCGACGGAATCTGGGCCTACACGCTCTACCGGAAGCTCGATGGCCGGCTCTTCATGCACGTCCTGGACACCAGTCGCGGGATTGCCCACTGCGTCGACCTGCCGCGCCTGGCCGGGGTGGTGCAGAGCACAATGGGGCTATCGGTCGACGGCGGCCGGCTCGACATCGTCTCCGGCGGAGCGTTCCTGGCTGCGGTCGACCGCTCGACGTTCCGCGTCACGCGGTCGCCGGCACCTGCACCTGCGACCGGCCGCCCCTCGCGGCCGGCGGACCACCGGCCGTCGAGCGGCCATACGGCGGCCATCGTGATCGTCGTGCTCTTCGGCCTGCTCGTCGCCGGCGGCGGAGCGGCGCTCGCCGTCAGACGGCGGCGGCCAGCTCGCGGGCGATCAGGCGAGGCTGCGGCGGGGGCACCATCTGGCCCTTGAGCATCGGCCGGAAGGTCGGACACGGTTCCGAAACGCGCAATGCGCACAGATTCGCTTTGCGAAAATAGCAGTCGTCGCAGGTGACGCAGCGCGCCTTGGATGCCACAGTCAGATCTCCCCCTGGAGGCGGTAGGCCGGAGCGCCGGAGTCTACGTAGACGGCGGGGCCGAATCCACCGTTGTCCGCACTGAATTGCCGCTAAATCGGGGAAAGACCTCGCGGGGCTGCTCGGCGTCAGGCCGGCGGAAGGTGGCGGACGACGTCGAGCGCCTGCGCGAAGGTCTTGACGCCGATCACCCGCAGCTTGCCGTCGGCGGCGGCACGCGCCGCGGCGACGTTGTCTACAGGGACAATGAACGTGTCGGCGCCGGCCTCGATCGCCCCGAGCGCCTTCTGCTTGGCGCCGCCGATCGTGCCGACGTTGCCGAACAGGTCGAGCTCGCCGGTGGCCGCGATCCGGTGGCCGTCGAGAAGGTGGCGGCCGCTCAGGCTGTCGTAGATGTCGAGCGCGAACGCCAGGCCGGCGGAGGGGCCGCCGATTCCGTGGATCGTGTAGCGCACGTCGATCGGGATGCTCTTGACCCGGACGGCGTCGCCGATCGCGACGCCGATGATCGCGCGGTGCTTCCCGTCAGTCGAGGCGACCGTGCGGAGCGTCTTCGTGCCGGCGTCGGCGAACGTGTACCGCTCTGTGTCGCCCGGCGTGAGCCCCTGGGTGAGGCGGATGAGATCCCCGTCGCTGCGAACGGCATGGCCGTCGACGGCGGTGACGATGTCACCGGGGCGGACGCCGGCCTGCGCCGCCGGCAAGCCGTTCGACACGGCGTAGACGAGCGCGCCGAGGCGGGCGATCTTGACGGGCTTCCCGAGCGCGCGCTCGGCGACGACCTCGGCCGTCCGCTGCGAGTTGGCCATCGCCTGGAAGTCCTGATGCACGCGCTGGGTCTCGCTCACGCCGGGGCTTCGCAGATCTTTGACAGGGATCAGGTCGGCGCCGTCCTGGAGATGCCGCCCCCAGAACTCCTCGAGCTTGTTCGCCTCGATCTCGTGGACGTCGACGAAGTAGAACCCGCTCTTCCCGGCTGGCGGCGTCCCGCCCGGGACGTGCAGGTAGTCGACGGCCGGGTGGGCCTCGTCGGGCCAGAACACGTAGTAGCCCGACGGCGTGGTCATCGCCCATGCCAGCCCGCCCAGGAGCAGCACGAACACGACGGCCAGAACCGCGACCCAGCGGCGGCGAAGGAGACTCATCCGGCCACCACCAGGGCGCCCACCAGGGAGCCGATCCCGATCGCCGCGACGCCCATCGCCGACAGCACGCCGAGGCGTCCGTACGCGAGGTGCCCGCGCCCGTACCCCGAGAGGGCGAATCCGACGAGCCCACCGCCGATGAGACCGCCGATGTGGCCGCCGACGGAGATCCCCGGGATGCCGAACGTGATCAGGAGGTTGATGACGATGAGACCGCCGATGGACCCGCCCAGGAGGCTCATCCCGCGCTGGCGCTCGAAGACGAACAGCGCGCCCATGAGGCCGAAGATCGCGCCCGACGCGCCGACCGTCGGCGAGTGTGGCGTGACGAGGAGCGCGCCGAAGCTGCCCGCGAGCGCCGATACGAAGTAGACGGCGGCGAACCGCACCGGGCCGGCGTAGCGCTCGAACACGCCGCCGATCAGGAAGAGGGCGTACATGTTGAAGGCCAGGTGGAGCAGGCCGTAGTGGACGAACGCGGCGGTGATCAGGCGGTAGTCCTCGCCGCGCGCCACGGCCGGGCCGTAGAGCGCCATGTCGACCCCGAGCGGCTTCAATCCCCCGCCGCCAAAGCCGAAGCCGCCGGAGACGGCGTTGGTCAGCGGGAAGAGCGCAACGTTGATGGCGATGAGCCCGTAGGTGACGTAGGGCTCGCGCCCCATCAGGAACCCCGGCCGGCGGATGCGCGATTGCCCACCGCACTCCGGGCAGCGGACGCCCACCGGCGTCGACACCATGCACTGAGGGCAGATCGGCCGGCCGCAGCGGGCGCAGCGCACGCCGGTCTCACGGTCGGAATGGCGGTAGCAGGTCTCCACGCTCACATGCTAGGCGCGGGCCATTTAGCCGGAGTGTGACTACCAGACACCGCGGAGGGCGCCGCCGTCGACCGGCAGCACAGCCCCCGAGATGTACCCGGCCTGCGTCGAGCACAGGAACGCGACCGCAGCCGCGATCTCCTCCGGCGTACCCATCCTGCCGACCGGGATCGTGGCGATGTCCTCGGCCTCGGCCGCAGCGGGATCGGGCCTGGCCTCCCAGAGCTCGCGCATCCTCCCGGTCGCGACCTTGCCGGGCGCGATGGTGTTCACGGTGATGCCGTCGCGGCCGAGCTCGTGGGCCAGCGACTTGGCAAGGCCGAGCACCCCGGGCCGGATGGCGTTCGACAGGATGAGGTGCGGGATCGGCTCGCGCACCGACCACGAGGTGATGTTGACGACCCGCCCGCGGCCGCTCGCCCGCAGGTGGGGGAGAGCGAGCCGGGTCAGGCGGGCGACCGAGCGCAGCGACAGCTCGAACGCGTCCGCCCAGGCCTCGTCGGACGTCGACTCGAACGTGCCAGGCGGCGGGCCGCCGGCGTTGTTGACGACGATGTCGAGCCGTCCGCGGGCGCCGACCGTCTCGTTCACGAGGCGCTCGAGCAGGGCCGGGTCGCGCACGTCGCCGGCGATCGGGATGGCGCCGGGGATCCGGCCCGCCGACTCCTTGAGCCGCTCCTCGCCGCGTGCGCACATCGTGACGGCGCACCCCTCGGCGGCGAGCGCCTGCGAGATCGCAAAGCCCATCCCGGCCGACGCGCCGCCGACGATGGCTGCCGTTCCCTCGAGTCCCAGGTCCACGCGGCGCAAGGTAGTCGATTCCCGCCTGCCCTGCGGCGCCCATCCCGCCGGTACGATCTTCCGCGTGGGACACGTCTCCGTGCGCCTCCGCCGCCGCGCCCGCCTCGCCACCGCGAGCGCCCGCCGGCTGCCCGACTACCTCGTGATCGGTGCGCAGCGCGCCGGTTCGACGTCGCTCTTCGCCCAGCTCTGCGAGCACCCCGGAGTGGCGGCGCCGAGCCACAAGGAGATCCACTACTTCGACCTCCAGAGCTTCCGCGGCCTGCGCTGGTACCGCAGCCACTTCCCGCCCGCCGGGCGCTCGCGCGGGCGGATCACCGGCGAGGCCAGCCCGTACTACCTGTTCCACCCGGGCGTGCCGGCGCGCGTCGCCGAGGCGCTCCCGGACGTCCGCCTCGTCGCGCTCCTGCGCGACCCCGTCTCCCGCGCCTACTCGCAGTACCAGCTCTCGGTGCGCGACGGCCACGAGCCGCTGGGATTCGAGGAGGCGCTCGCGAGCGAGTCCGAGCGGCTTGCGGGCGAGGAGGCGCGGCTGCTCGCCGACCGCGCGTACCGAAGCCGGGCCCACCGCCATCAGTCCTACGCCGCGCGCGGCGCCTACGCCGAGCAGCTCCGCCGCTGGCACGCACACGTGCCGCCCGAGCGGCTGCTCGTCGTCTCGAGCGAGGAGCTCTTCGCCGACCCCGGCCGGACGACCGCGACCGTCCTCGAGTTCCTCGGCCTCGATACCGCGACCGTCCCACCGCTTCCGGTGCGAAACCAGCGCCCCTATCCGCCGATGAGCGACGCGGCCCGAGCACTGCTCGCAGCGCGGTTCGAGGAGCCCAATCGCGAGCTCTACGAGCTCATCGGCCGCGACCTTGGCTGGTCGTCCCCGCGCCCGGTGGCGGCCTCGTGAACATCCTCTGGGTCATCGTCGACTGCCTCCGGGCCGACCTGCTGGCGCGGCCCCGGCCCGAGTGGCCCGTGGCCTCGAAGCTGGTCGACGACGGCACCGCGTTCACGGCCTGCTACTCGACGTGCCCGACGACGACGCCGGCGTTCACGTCGATGTTCACGGGCCGGTATCCGACCGCCCATGGCGTCCGCGGCCTGCGCGGCACCCGCCTCTCGGAGTCGATGCCGACCGTCGCCGAGCGGCTGTCGGCGGCCGGGTACGCGACGTGGTGCTCGGCGACCGGCCCGCTGCTCCAGACCGTCGGGACGTTCCGCGGCTTCGAGGACGTCGAGTACCGCGAGGCCGGCGACCGGTCGGTCCACTCGGAGTTCGGCGTGCGGGCGCTGGCCCAGGTCGCCGGGCTCGAGGGCGGAGAGCGGCCGTACTTCGGCGTGCTCCACATCTGGGACGTCCACATGCCGCGGCGCTATCCGGCCCGGTTCGACCATCGCCGGTACGGGCGCGACGCCTACGAGCGCTCCGTCGCAGGCTTCGATCTCTGGCTCGGGACGCTGCTCTCCATCGTCGGGGAGTCGACGCTCGTCGTCCTCACCGGCGACCACGGCGAGAACACGCGGTTCGAGCCGCACACGCTGCGCACGCAGGAGCTCCACCGGCGCGCCGTCCGCCGGCTGCCGGTCATCCCGTGGGCGCAGTGGACGCTCAATCGCGGCGCCCGGTCCGACTCGAAGCGCCTGCTCCAGATGGCGCCCCGGCATCTGTGGGGCCACGGCCAGACGTTGTTCGAGCCCCTGGTCCGCGTGCCGCTGGTGTTCCGCGGACCGGGCGCGGTTCCCGGCCCGCTCCAGACGCCGGTCAGCCACGTCGACCTGGCACCGACGCTCCTCGAGCTCGCGGGCGTCGAGCCCGGCGCGGGGTGGCAGGGGCAGAGCCTCGCGGCCTCGATCCGCAGCGGGGGCGAGCCCGCCGCCCGGCCGGTGGCGATGGAGATCGCCGGCGAGCCGAAGATGCCGCCGGTGCGCCAGCGAGCGATCCGCGACGACCGGTACAAGCTGATCACGTCGTTCGACGACGCCCGCTGGGTCGACGCGCTCTACGACCTCGAGTCCGATCCGGACGAGCGGCGGAACCTCGCCCGGCGCATGCCGGACGTCGCCGGCCGGCTGCGAGCGACGCTGCGGGCCCTCGTCGCCGACGAGGCCGAGACCGTCGCAATCGCGGGCGACGAGGACGAGGAGATCGCCGACCGGCTGCGGGAGCTGGGCTATCTCTGAGCCCCCACGCCTGCTAGGGTGTGAAGGAACCCGGAGTCGACCGAAGGAGGCGGACAGATGATGACGACTGATCGAGCAGCCTCCCGGCGCCGCGCCCTCTGACTCCGCATCACGCACACTTCTGCCGCTGAGTCGGGACACCGGCGCCCCTAGCGCTGTCCATTCCCACTCAGGAGATCCTGCGTGAACATCGCATCCCTCGGCTGGGGCCCGACCCTGGCCGACGAGTTCCAGCCTCATGCCGACGCCGGCCTTCGCCCCGGCCGCGTCACGATCCAGCACAGGGGCGCGTACGTCCTCCTCGCCGAGGAGGGCGAGGTGTGGGCCGAGATCCGCGGCCGGCTCCGCCACGCCGCCGACTCGACCTCCGACCTTCCCGCCGTCGGTGACTGGGTGGCGTACAACCGCCCCGACGGGGCCGAGCGGGCGTCGGTCGAGGCCATCCTGCCGCGCCGGTCGGCCTTTCGGCGCAAGCAGGCCGGGCACGAGACGGCCGAGCAGGTGGTCGCTGCGAACGTCGACGTGCTGTTTCTGGTCACGTCGCTCAATCACGACCTGAACGTGCGTCGCCTCGAGCGGTACATGACCCTGGCCTGGGAGAGCGGCGCCGATCCGGTCGTCGTGCTCACGAAGGCCGACCTCTGCCCCGACATCGGGCCCGCTCTCGCGCTCGTCGAGACCGTCACCTTCGGCGTCCCGGTCCACGTCACGTCGTCGCTCACCGGCGCCGGCTTCGACGGCGTGCGCGCCTGCCTCGACGGCGGCCGCACCGGAGCGGCCATCGGCTCGTCGGGCGT
>JBOHBE010000232.1:0-12594 GCA_050698235.1 Gaiellales bacterium | reverse complement strand
CCGCCGCAGCGGCCGCGGCGGCGCGACGCTCGTCGCGCTGGTGGATCAGGGTCTTCACCTGCGAGTTCAGGTTGCCCACGAGGCCCTGCTGCTGGGTGACGAGCGCCTGCACCTGGCGGCGCTCGGCGGCGCGCTTCTGGACGAGCTTTGCGGCCTGGGCCTGCTGGCGCTTCAGGACGGCTCGCCGGGCGGCGACCTCGCGCTCTGCCTTACGCACCTGCGAGAGGATGTTGGACTCCGTGTCTGACATCTGGTTCACGAAGTCCATCCGGTTCACGAGGTCGCTGAAGGAGCTCGCGCTCAGGACGTAGTAGCTGAGGCTGGGGCCGGTACCCTTGTAGGACGAGACGACGAACTCGGCGAGCTGGGCCCGCGCAGCCGCCAGGTCGCGCTTGGCGCGGTTCAGGAGGACGGTGTTCCGGGCGATGGCCTGCCGCACGGAGTGCAGCTGCGCGACGGCCCGGTTGTAGGACTCGACCGCGGCGTCGGAGCGCGCGTACAGCGCGTTCAGCTGATGCTCGGCGGCGCTCGCCTGGGCTCGGGCGTCGGCGATCTTGCCGGCGTGGGCCGGCGTCGACACGGCTGCCACGACAGCGAGCATCACGCACGTGCTCCCGAGTGCCCACCTGGCGCGCCGTGCCATCGGGGGCGGGTACGGCATGGCGGCAGACTTTACCACCCGCCTCAGACAGCAACGCCAGGCGTTTGTAAGGATTTTCCGCCACTGGTGGTGGTGCTCGCTCGCTCGGCGCCCGATGTGGCGCCGGTCCACGGTGGTGTTGCATTGTGGTGAGGGGTGGGGTATCGTGGGGCGAAATGGGAAGGCAGACAGGTGCTCCTCGGCGAATCGGTCCAACGGCTTGACGTGAAGAACCGCGTGACCCTGCCGGCCAGGCTTCGGGCGCACTTCGCCCAGGGCGTCGTGGTCAGCAAGGGTTTCGACGGGTGCCTCTTTGTCTTCAGTCCCGACGGCTGGGAGGCGTACGTCGACGCCCAGCTCGGCCGGCTCGACCCGCTCAGCCGGCGTGGGCGTGAGATGAGCCGGTGGCTCTACGGCGGCGCGTCCGAGACGGAGCTCGACCGGCAGGGCCGGGTCATGCTGCCTCCGGCGCAGCTGACGCACGCCGGGCTCGAGCGCGACATCGTTGTGGCCGGGCTCCGAGACCATCTGGAGATCTGGGACCTGGCGGCCTGGCGCAAGCGCGAGGCGGAGTTCGAGGGGAGTGTGGAGGATGTTGCCGAATCTCTCTCACAGCAGTAGCGGCGCCGTGGCGCATGTCCCCGTCATGGCCGTCGAGGTGGCGGAGCTGCTCGAGCCGCGCCCGGGCGACACCGTCGTCGACTGCACGTTCGGCGCCGGCGGTCACGCCGCCCACCTCGAGCCGCTGCTCGGAGGCACCGGGATGTACGTGGCCGTCGACCGCGACGCGTCGGTGGCGCCGTTCTACGAGCGCTTCGCCGCGTCCGCGGCCGCGCCGACGCGGTTCGTCGGCGGCGACTTCGGCCTCGTGCTGCGGAACATGGCGTCGACCGGCGCGCGCGCCGATGCGATCCTGATGGATCTCGGGACGTCGTCGATGCAGGTCGACACGGCTGCGCGTGGCTTCAGCTACGCCAACGACGCCCCGCTCGATATGCGTATGGATGCCTCGTCGCCGCTCACCGCGGCCGAGATCGTGAACACGTGGGACGAGCGCGAGATCGCCGAGATCTTCAGGAGCTACGGCGAGGAGCGCTACTCCCGCCAGATCGCCCGTGCCATCGTCCGCCGCCGCGCCGCGCGGCCGATCGAGCGCAGCGCCGATCTCGTCGAGCTGATCCGCTCGGCCATCCCGACGCCGGCCCGGTTCGGCCAGGGCCATCCCGCCAAGCGCGTCTTCCAGGCGCTTCGCATCGCCACCAACGATGAGCTCCAGTCGCTCCGCGACGGGCTCGACGCCGCACTCGAGGTGCTCACGCCGGGCGGCCGGATCGTCGTCATCAGCTTCCACTCGCTCGAGGACCGGATCGTCAAGCGCTTCATCCGCGACGCCGCTCGGGGCTGCACGTGCCCACCCGACTTCCCGGTGTGCGTGTGCGGCCATCAGCCGGCCCTGCGATCGCTGACATCGCGAGCCGTCGTGCCGAGCGTCGAGGAGCGGTGCGAGAACCCGCGCTCGTCGTCGGCCAAGCTGCGCGCGGCGGAGAGGACTCAGGCCACGTGAGCGTCGCCCTTCCGGCACGGGAACCGTCTCGCCGCCGCGCGCCGAAGGCCACGCCGAAGCCGGTCAGTCGGTCGCGGCCGCGCCGCCGTCGCGTCACGGCCGGCGGCCTGGCATGGGTCGGCGTGCTCGCCGCCCTCATGTTCGGCATCGTCGCGCTCAACGTTGCGGCGCTCCGCGGCTCGATCGACGTGAGCCGGATGCGTGACCACGTCCAGCAGCTCGAGCAGCAGAACGGGCTCCTGCGCAACGAGACAATCAACCTGTCGAACCCGTACGCGATCGGCCGCAAGGCCCGCGGCTACGGGATGGTGCCCGCGAACGCGCTCTCGACGAAGCACGTCCGGCTCTCGACTCCGTCGACCGGAGGCCGGGCCGCACCGTGACGCGGATGGCGGACCGCCGGCTGCGGCTTGTGCTGGCGCTCTCGCTGGCGGCGTTCACCGTCGTCGTGCTCAGGGCGGCGCAGATCCAGGTTGTCGACGCGGCCGCGCTCTCGAAGAAGGCCGTCTCGCAGCAGCGCGACGTCCGCAGGCTGCCCGGCCTGCGCGGGGCGATCCTGAGCGCCAACGGGCAGCACCTGGCCCAGGAGCAGTCGTCGAAGACGATCGTCGCGAACAAGGCCGAGCTCTCGCACCCGCGCCACGCCGCGGCGGTCATCGCCCGCGCCCTCGGCTTCCACCAGCTTGTGAAGCGCCACCACCCCAAGCATCACAAGAAGCAGAAGTTCCGGTCGAACCCCGCGTGGCCCGACCACGTGCAGGCGATCGAGGATCAGCTGAGCCACGGCGGCGGCGGGATGCTGCGCCAGCTCCAGCCCGAGGTCGCCGCCCGGATCATGGCCCAGCACCTGGCCGGCATCTCGACCGTCACGGAGCTGACCCGGTGGTACCCGTTCCACGGGCTCGCGCCGCAGGTGGTCGGGTACACCGAGGTGCCCGGCCCCGGCCGCCCCGAGGGCGCCGGCCTCGCCGGCATCGAGCAGCAGTACAACAAGGTGCTCGAGGGAACGCCGGGCCGCGAGGTGGTCGTGCACGACCCGATCGGGCAGGCGCTCGAGACGGTGCAGCTCAAGCGCGCCGTCCCGGGTCGCGACGTCACGCTGACGCTCGACACCACCATCCAGGCGAAGGTCGAGTCGGTGCTGGCCCAGACGCTCAAGTCGTCGCAGGCGAAGTGGGCGACTGGGATCGTGCTCGACCCGCGGACGGGATCGATCCTGGCCATGGCGTCGGCGCCCGGCTACGACAACAACAAGGTGCACACGCTGACCGACTTCTCGCCGACCGGGCCGACCCAGAACAACGCGCTCGTGACGACGTACGAGCCGGGGTCGACGTACAAGGTCGTCACGTTCTCGGCGGCGCTCTCGGCCGGCCTCATCTACCCGCACATGCTGTTCCGGAACCTGCCGTGGAAGATCCAGGTCGGCGACAAGTTCATCCACGACGACGTGTACCGCAAGCCCGTCTCGTACGACGCGACCCAGATCCTCCAGAAGTCGTCGAACGTCGGCACCGACACGATCGCGCAGATGGTCGGCAAGCCGCTCCTCATGCACTGGATCCGCAGGTACGGGTTCGGCCAAACCACCGGGATCGGCTTCCCCGGCGAGTCTCCGGGCATCGTGCTGGGCGGGAAGGACTGGACAGCGTCCTCGATCGGCACGATTCCCATCGGGCAGGGCATCGGCGTGACGGCGATGCAGATGGCGTCGATGTACCAGGCGATCGCGAACGGCGGGGTCATGGTGCCGCCGCATCTCGTCCAGGCTCTCGGCGGCCGCGAGATCAAGCCCAGCGCCGGCCACAGGGTGCTGACGCCAGAGGTCGACCGCGAGCTCGTCGACATGCTCGGCACGGTGGTGGAGGACGGCGGCACGGGCTTCAAGGCGTCGATCTGCGGCTACTCCGTGGCCGGCAAGACGGGAACCGCCCAGAAGCCCATCCCGGGCGGGTACTCGACGAGCGACTACGACGCGTCGTTCGTGGGCTTCTTCCCGGCACACGACCCGCAGGTCGAGGTCATGGTCGTCGTCGACTCGCCGCGCACGAGCCACTTCGGAGGCGTCGTCGCCGCGCCGGCGTTCGAACAGATCGGCACGTGGCTCACCAACTACCTCGGGATTCGCCCGGACAAGCCCTGCGACCGCAGCGTTCATTAGGGTTCCCGCAAGGATGCAGCTTGCGGCCCTGATCGAGGCCGTCCGCCCGCGTGCCGTCCGGGGGCGGGCTGACGGGGAGATCACGGCGGTGACCTATCGGGCCGGCGCTGTCGTGCCCGGAGCCCTGCACGTGTGCGTCCCGGGCCACACCGCCGACGGCCACGACTTCGCCGGCGAGGCCGTCAGCCGGGGCGCGGCGGCGCTCGTCGTCGAGCGCTACCTCCCGCTCGACGTGACGCAGATCCTGGTCGAGTCGTCGCGGCGGGCGATGGCCGCCGCCGCCGACGCGTTCTACGGCCACCCGTCGGCCGCGCTCGACGTCGCCGGCATCACGGGGACGAACGGCAAGACGACGACGGCCTTCCTGCTCCACGCCGTCCTCGAGGCGGCCGGGCGCCAGGCCGGGCTGCTCGGCACCGTCGAGCAGCGCGTCGGCGGGCGCGTGGAGCCGGTCGTCCGGACGACCCCCGAGAGCGTCGACCTCCAGGCCGTGCTGCGGCGGATGGCCGACGCCGGCGACGCGGCCTGCGTGATGGAGGTGTCGTCGCACGCCCTCGAGCTCGAGCGCGTGGCCGGTGTGCGGTTTGCCGCCGCTGCGTTCACCAACCTCACGCAGGACCACCTCGACTTCCACCCCGACATGGAGCACTACTACCGCGCCAAGGCGCGGCTGTTCGAGAGCGCGCCGGCCGCGATCAACGTCGACGACGCGTACGGCCGCCGCCTGGCCGGCGAGGCCGGGGGGCCGGTGCTCACGTACGCCCGCGCCGACCCGGACGCCGACGTTCGCCCGCACGCGGTCGAGATCGGCCGGGGCGGGGTCATCTCGCTGATCGCGACGACGCCCCGCGGCCTGCTGCCGCTCGACGTGCGCCTGCGCGGCGGATTCAACGTCGAGAACGTCCTCTGCGCGGTCGCCGTCTCGGAGGTGCTGGAGGTGCCCCACGACGCCGTGCGTGCCGGCCTTGCCGCCGTCGCGGGCGTGCCCGGGAGGTTCGAGCCGGTCGACGCCGGCCAGCCGTTCACGGTGCTGGTCGACTATGCCCACACACCGGACGGTCTCGAGAACGTGCTCCGGTCGGCGCGCGAGATCACGGACGGCCGCCTGATCTGCGTGTTCGGGTGCGGCGGCGATCGCGACCGCGGCAAGCGGCCGCTCATGGGGGCCGTGGTGCGGCGCCTGGCCGACGTCGCCGTCGTCACCTCCGACAACCCGCGGAGCGAAGATCCAGCCGCGATCATCGCCGACATCACCGCCGGCTTCGCGATGGACGTGGAGGTCGACCGCGGCGCCGCGATCGAGCGCGCCGTCGGGATGGCGGCGGCGGACGACGTCGTCGTCATCGCCGGCAAGGGACACGAGCAGGGCCAGGAGCTGGCCGACCGGACCGTTCCCTTCGACGACCGCGACGTGGCGCGTGAGGCGCTCGCGGCACTCGCCGGCGCCGCGTGATCCCGCTCTCGACTCGCGAGATCGCGGCCCTCACGGGCGGCGTGACCTCCGGCGCCGGCGTCCACGTGACCGGCGTTGCGATCGACTCACGGGCCGTCGAGCCGGGCGACCTCTTCGTCGCCCTCTCCGGCGAGCGGACGCACGGAGCGCGGTTCGTCGACGCGGCGGTCGCGGCAGGCGCCGCCGCCATCCTCGTCGAGCGTGAAACATTGGTACCTGGTACAGGTGTTTCACCGTCAGCGACGCCGCTCATTCGCGTTGACTCGGCCGTCGCTGCCCTCGGCGCGATCGCCGCGGACGTCAGGCGGCGGTCGCGGGCGCGCGTCGTCGCCATCACCGGCTCGACGGGCAAGACGTCGACCAAGGACATCCTCGCCGCGCTTCTGGGCGCGCGCATGCGGACGGTCGCGAGCACCGCGAACTACAACAACGAGATCGGCGTCCCGCTCACGCTGTGCCGGATCGAGCGCGGCACCGAGGCGGTCGTCTGCGAGCTCGGGATGCGCGGCGCCGGCCAG
This sequence comes from Gaiellales bacterium, assembly GCA_050698235.1. Lineage (GTDB taxonomy): Bacteria > Actinomycetota > Thermoleophilia > Gaiellales > JAICJC01 > JAICJC01. The sequence goes on along the minus strand of JBOHBE010000232.1, from coordinate 6,258 downwards.
ATCGCCTACCTGACCGGCATCGCCGCGCCCGACGTCGGCGTGATCACCTCGGTCGGCCCGGTGCACCTCGAGCTGATGGGAACCGTCGAGGCGGTCGCCGCCGCCAAGGCCGAGATCCTCGAGCTCAAGCGCGGTGCGGTCGCCGTCGTGCCGTATGCAGAGCCGCTGCTCGAGCCGCACCTGGCCGGGCGACGCGGCCGGACGCTGACCTTCGGTGAGGACGATGGGGCCGACGTCCGCCTGGTCTCGATCGGCGAAGGCAGGGCGGAGATCGTGCACCGCGGTCGAACCCTGACCGTGCCAGTGAGCTTCGAACAGCGCCACAACGGCGTGAACCTCGCCGCTGCCGTCGCGGCGTGCGACGCGCTGGGCGCAGACATCGACGACTCGCTCCTCGCCGGCGCGGCGACGGCCCAGATCTCGCGCTGGCGGGGCGAGCGGCTGGCGCTCCCCGGCGGCGGCGTTCTCATCGCCGACTGCTACAACGCCAACCCGATATCGATGAGCGCGGCTCTGCGCGACCTGGTGTCGGCCTCGGCCGGGCGCCGGACGGTCGCGGTGCTCGGCGACATGGCCGAGCTGGGCGACACCGCGGAGGGGTACCACACCGCGGTCGCGCACGTGGCGGCCGACCTGGGGATCGACGAGGTGATCGGGATCGGGCCGCTCAGCCGGGCCTACGGCGGCACGTGGTATCCGACGCTCGAAGCCGCGCTCGACGCCGTTCCGGAAGCGATCCGACCCGGCGACGCGGTCCTCGTGAAGGCCAGCCGGTCGATGGGCCTCGAGGCGATCGTGGAGGCGGTGGCAGGGTGAAGCAGGTGCTGGCCGCGGGGGTGGCGGCGATGCTCCTCGGCATCCTGGCCGGGCCGGCGTTCATCGCGTTCCTGCGCAGGAACGAGTTCGGGCAGCAGATCCGCGAGGAGGGGCCGGCGGGCCACATGTCCAAGCAGGGCACGCCGACGCTGGGCGGCCTCGTCCTGCTCGCGTGCACCCTGATCTCGTTTCTGATCTTCACGAAGCGGACGACGCCGGGGCTCGCCGTGGCCGGCACGATGGTCGCCTGCGCCGCGATCGGGTTCGTCGACGACTACCTGAAGCTCACCAATCGCCGCTCGCTGGGCCTGTCGGGGCGGTGGAAGATGCTCGGGCTGGCCGCGGTCGTCGCCGGCCTCGCGGTCGTCGCCCACCACGAGCACCTCTCGACCGACGTCTACCTGCCGGTCATCGACACCCACATCCCGCTCGGCCCCGGCTACTACGTGTTCATCTTCCTCGTCGTGGCCGGCGCCGCCAACGCGGTCAACCTGACGGACGGCCTCGACGGACTGGCGGCGGGGACGATGACGATCGCCGCGCTCACCTACTCGGCGATGGGCGTCGTCGCGTTTCTCGCCGCCCGCGGCCTCTACCCGCAGAACGACCCCCGCTCGCTCGACCTCGCGATCCTGGCCGCGGCGCTCGTCGGCGGCTGCGTGGGCTTCCTCTGGTACAACGCGTACCCGGCCGACGTCTTCATGGGCGACACGGGTGCGTTCGGGCTGGGCGGGGCGCTCGCGGCGCTGGCCGTCTTCACCAAGACCGAGGTGCTGCTCGTGATCATCGGCGGCGTCTTCGTGATCGAGGCGCTGTCGGTGGCGATCCAGGTGATCGGGTTTCGCACCACCGGCCGGCGGGTCTTCCTGATGGCCCCGATCCACCACCACTTCGAGATGATGGAGTGGACCGAGAACAAGATCATCGTCCGCTTCTGGATCATGGCGGCGATCTTCGGGGCGAGCGGCTTCGTCCTCTACTACCTCTTCTTCTCGAAGTACCGGTGAGCGCGGAGCGCTATCTCGTCGTCGGGCTGGCGCGGAGCGGCGTCGCTGCGTGCGAGGCGATCCGGCGCGTGTGGCCGGCGGCGGAGGTCCTGGCGGCCGATCAGCGCGCGGATATCGAGGTGGGGAGGCTTCGGGAGCTGGGCGTCGAACCCGTCCTCGGGGGTGACGTTGTGCCGGTGGAAGGACTGAGTGCGGTCGTGAAGAGCCCGGGGGTTCCGTCGCAGACGGACCAGGTCGTCGCTGCGCGCGCCGCGGGCGTTCCCGTGTGGAGCGAGGTCGAGCTGGCCGCGCGGATGCTGCGCAACCCGATCGCCGGCGTCACCGGCACGAACGGCAAGACGACGACGACCGAGCTTCTCGGCGCGATGCTGCGCTCGGGCGGCCTCGCGTGCGAGGTCGCGGGCAACGTCGGCCGCCCGCTGACGGCGCTCGCCGGTCTGGTCGACCCGAACGCATGGATCGCCTGCGAGCTCTCGAGCTTCCAACTCGAGGACATCGACACCCTCCGCTGCCGGATCGGCGTGGTGCTCAACCTGACGCCCGACCATCTCGACCGCCACGGCACCGTCGAGGAGTACCTGCGGTGCAAGCTCCGCATCTTCGAGAACCAGCGGCCCGGCGACGTCGCGATCGTGAACGGCGACGACCCGAGCCTGCGCGATGCCGAGCTGCCCGGCCAGGGCGACCGCGTCGTCGTGACCCGCGATCAGGCGAAGGAGATCGACTGGGAGCACGCCCTCCTCCGCGGAGATCACAACCTCGAGAACGCTCTCGCGGCCGCCGCCGCCGCCCGGGCCGCCGGCGTCCGCAGCACCGACGTCGACCGCGCCCTGCGCGAGTTCGCCCCGCTCCGGCACCGCCTGGAGCCTGTCGCGAGCGCCCGTGGCGTCGAGTTCGTGAACGACTCCAAGGCGACCAACCCCGACGCGACCATCCAGGCCCTCACGGCCTTCCCAGGCGCCGTCCACCTGATCCTCGGCGGCTCGCTCAAGGGCTCGGACTTCACCGACCTGGCCACGGCCGTCGCCGGTTCGCCCGTCACGCAGACGTACCTCATCGGCGCGGCCGCCGACGCCATCGCCCAGTCCCTCGACGCCGCGGGCGTCTCCTTCGAGCGCTCGGGCACGCTGGCCGCCGCCGTCGACTCCACCGCTGCCGCGGCCCGCCCAGGCGACACCGTCCTTCTGTCTCCCGCGTGCGCGAGCTTCGACCAGTTCCGGGACTACGAGGACCGCGGCGACACGTTCCGCCGCCTGGCACAGGAGGTGGCCGGTGCCGCCTGACCCGCCACCGAAGCCACGGCGCCGTCCGCCGCGGCGCGCCGCCCCACCCGTTCACGTCGAGTACCACCTCCTGCTCATGCTGACGCTCGGCCTCGTCGCGTTCGGCCTGATCATGGTCTACAGCGCGTCGAGCGGCGTCGCCGTCGTCCAGGGCCACGACCCGCTCGGACCGCTCGTGCGCCAGGGGAGCTACGCCCTGGCGGGGCTCATATGCATGGCCGGAGCGGCGCGAATCTCGTACCGTCACCTGCGGGTCGCCGGCCCGTTCCTGATGCTCGCCGCCCTCATCGGGCTCATCCTCGTGAAGGTCCCGGGGATCGGCATCCGCGTGAATGGCGCCGAGCGCTGGATCGCAGCCGGGCCGATCACGATCCAGTCGTCGGAGTTCGCGAAGCTGGCGGTCGTCGTCTTTGCCGCTGCAGTGCTCGCCGCCCGCAAGGGGCCGCCGAGGACGGTGAAGGAGCTCGCCAACCCCATCGGCGTGCTCGCGCTCATCATCTGCGGGCTGGTCGCGCTCGAGCCCGACCTCGGGACGACCATCGCGATCGCAATCACGATCACCGGCATGCTCATCGTCGCCGGGACGCCGCTTCGGCTCCTGGCGGGCACGTTCGCGGTGCTCGGAACGGGCGCCGCGTTCGTGATCTCGCAGAACGCCTATATGCACGCGCGCCTGCTCGCGTTCATGCACCCCTTCCACGACGCCGGCGGCAGCGGCTACCAGAACGCCCAGGCCCTGATCGCGCTCGGCTCCGGCGGCATCTGGGGCAAGGGCCTCGGCCAGGGGACGCAGAAGATCTTCTACCTCCCGGAATCGCCGTCCGACATGATCGCGGCCGTGATCGGCGAGGAGTTGGGCCTGGTCGGCATCCTCGTGACCGCGCTCGCGTTCGCCGGCTTCGCCTTCCTCGGGTTCCGGATCGCGCTTCGAGCCCGCGACCCGTTCGCGAAGTTCCTCGCCGCCGGTGTGACGTGCCTCGTCACGGGCCAGGCGGTCGTGAACCTCGGCGCGGTGCTGGGCTTCCTCCCGCTGACGGGGGTGCCGCTGCCGCTGATAAGCTCAGGCGGCTCGAGCCTGGTCGTCTTCATGACCCTCTCCGGCACCCTCCTCAACGTGGCCCAGGCCGAACGCCGCCCCGTCCGCGCGACCGTTTCCACCCCGGATGCCACCAAAGAACCCCGCCCGCGATCCCGAACGGCGAACGACGGTGCTGATCGCAGCAGGCGGAACGGCGGGCCACGTCGTACCGTCGCTGGCGGTGGCCGCCGAGCTCACGGCTAGAGGCGCATCGGTCGCGTTCGCCGGGACGGCCGACCGGATCGAGGCGCGGCTCGTCCCCGCCGCCGGATACGCGCTCCACACCTATCCCGTGTCTGGCCTCCCGCGGAAGCCCACGCCGGCGCTCGTCCGCGGGCTCGGGCTGGCCGGTCTGGCGCCGGCCCGGTGCATCCGCATCCTGCGCGACGTGCGCCCCGACGTCGTCTTCGGCGGCGGGGGCTACGTCGCCGGGCCGATGCTCGCCGCCGCCGGGATGCTGCGCATCCCCGCCGCGCTGCTCGAGGTCGACGCCCACCTTGGCCTCGCGAACCGCCTGGGCGCCCCCTTCGCCCGCCGTGTCTTTCTCGCCTTCCCGATCCCCGGCAAGGACCCGCCGCGCTATCAGGTCACCGGACGGCCCGTCCCGCGGGCGGTACTCGAGGGGAGCGCCGACGAGGGGCGGCGCGAGTTCGACCTCCCCGCCGACCGGCCGGTCGTGCTCGTGTTCGGCGGGAGCCTCGGCTCGACCACGATCAACCGGTCGGCCGCGGCCGCGTGGGCGGCGCCCGATCCCGGGTTCACCGTCGTGCACATCACCGGCGAGCGCGAGTTCGCGCAGTACTCCGGGCGAGCGGCGCCGCACTACCGCGTGCTGGCGTGGACGTCGGCGCTCGGGCCGCTCCTCGCCGCGGCTGACATCGTCGTCTCGCGCGCGGGAGGCTCGGTCTTCGAGATCGCCGCCGCGGGAAAGCCGGCGGTGCTCGTACCCTCCCCGAACGTGACCGCCGACCACCAGAGCCTGAACGCGGCCCACTTCGCCGACTCGGCGGCCATCGTCGTCGAGGACTCGGAGTTGACCGCGGCCCGGCTCGACTCCGAGGTGAGAAGCCTCCTCGCCGAGCCGGCGCGGCTGGCGGCGATGTCGGAGGCCGCCCGCAGGCTCGCCCGGCCCGATGCCGCCGAGCGGATCGCGACGACACTTCTGGAGCTGGCGCTGTGACGGGCTTCGCCGAGCGGCGCCTGCACATGGTCGGGATCGGCGGTGCCGGGATGTCGGCCCTCGCCGCGATCGCCTATGCGTGGGGCGCCGAGGTCGACGGCTGCGATACGGCGGCGTCGGAGTACACGCGCCGACTGGAGCGCTTCGGCATCCACGTGGCGGAGGGTCACGACCGCGCGCACCTGGGGGAGGGGATGGACGTCGTCGTCTCGTCCGCCGTGCCCGCCGACGCCGACGAGGTGCTCGAGGCTCGCGCTCGCGGCCTCAGGGTCATCCACCGGGCGGAGCTCCTCGCCGAGATGGTCGCGGCGCGGCGCTCGATCTGCGTCGGCGGCGCCCACGGGAAGACGACGACGACGGCGATGATCGCCTACGGCGCGACGCGCCTCGGCTTCGATCCGACGTGGCTCGTCGGCGGCGACGTCCCGCAGCTCGGCGGGAACGCAGGGCCGGGAGGTGGCGAGCTCCTGGTCGCCGAGGCCGACGAGTCGGACGGCTCGTGTGCGCTCCTCCGTCCGCGGATCGCCCTCGTCACCAACATCGAGCTCGACCACCACGACCGCTTCGAGTCGGAGCAGGACATCCACGCGCTCTTCGCGGCTTGGGTCGCGAGCGTCCCGGCCGACGGCGTTGTGCTCTTGGGAGACGGCGTTGATCTCGACGCGGTCGCCCCGCGCGGCTCGTTCGGTTTCGACGAGCGCGCCGACTGGAGGATCACCGCGTTCGAGGGGAACGGTGGCGGCTCGCGGTTCTGGCTGCGGGTGCCGTCGGCGCCCCCGGTCCGCGTGGAGCTCGCGCTGCCCGGACTTCACAACGCCCAGAACGCCGCGGGGGCCATCGCGGCGCTCGATCTGCGTCGGCGGCGCCCACGGGAAGACGACGACGACGGCGATG
>JBOHBE010000231.1:0-4698 GCA_050698235.1 Gaiellales bacterium | reverse complement strand
GTGCTGCAGATGGAGGGCGACCGCTACCGGTTCCTGCGGGTGCTGCGGGCGGTCAAGAACCGCTTCGGCTCCACCGACGAGATCGGGATCTTCGAGATGACGGGCGCGGGGCTCACCCCGGTCGTCGACCCGTCGTCGGCGCTCGCCGAGGACGGCGCGGCGGGCCCCGGCTCGGTGCTCCTGCCCGCGATCGAGGGCAGCCGCCCGATCCTGCTCGAGGTGCAGGCGCTCGTCGCGCCGTCCGACCTCGCGATGCCGCGCCGGCAGGCGACCGGCTTTGACCGCAACCGCCTCAGCATGCTCGCCGCCGTGCTTGGGCGGCACGCCGGCATCTCGCTCGGCTCGTCGGACGTGTTCGTGAACGTGGCGGGCGGTGTGCGCGTCGACGAACCGGCGGCCGACCTGGCCGTGGCTCTCGCGATCGTGTCGTCACACCGCGGCCGGCCGCCGGGCGAGCGGCTCGCGTGCTTCGGCGAGATCGGCCTCACGGGCCGTCTGAGACCCGTGGGCCACACGGCGCCGCGGCTCGCCGAGGCCGCAAAGCTGGGCGTCACCGACGTCGTCGCGCCCGCCGGAACGTCCGGGCCCGGCTCTCTCACGATCCGTTGCGCTGATACCCTGATGACAGCGATCGGGCTCGCACTGGCCTGATCGCCCTTCCGCCATGAGCGAGCCCCTGATCGACGTCCGCACCGACCCGAAGATGCTGGAGGCGCTGCGTCGCATCGCGCCCGGCACGAACATGCGCCAGGGGATCAACGACATCCTCCGCGGCGACCTCGGCGCGTTGATCGTGATCGGCGAACCGGCCGAGCTGTCGTTTCTCTTCTCGGGCGGCATCAGGCTCGACCAGTCGTTCTCGCCGTACCTGCTCTACGAGCTGGCCAAGATGGACGGCGCGATCATCCTGAACGCGATGGCGACCCGGATCGTCTACGCCAACGTGCAGCTAATGCCCGATCCGACGATCCCGTCGGCCGAGACGGGCACCCGCCACCGCACAGCCGAGCGCGTGGCCAAGCAGACGGGTGCGCTCGTCGTCTCGATCTCCCAGCAGCGCGACGTCGTGACGCTGTACGTGAGCGACGCCCGCTACCAGCTCGAGGAGATCTCCGACGTGCTCGCCAAGACGAACCAGGCGGTGACCACGCTCGAGACGTACCGGGCGCGATTCGACCAGGTGTCGACCCGGCTCACGGCGCTCGAGTTCCAGGGTGCCGCCATGCTCGACGACGTGCTCGTTGCGCTCCAGCGCGCCGAGATGACGTCGCGGATGCGCTCCGAGATCGAGCGCAACGTGGTGGAGCTCGGGGTCGAGGGCCGCCTCATCAAGATCCAGCTCGACGAGATGTCGGAGTGGGTGCCGGGCGACGAGGTCGCGATGGTGCGCGACTACTGCCTCGACGACGTCGCGGGCGGCTATCAGAACGCCCTCGAGCACCTGCACGCCCTGGCCGACTCGCAGCTCCTCGAGCTCGAGTCGCTCGCGGAGCTCCTGGGCTACCCGCGCACCGTCTCGCCGGTCGACCACCCGGTGACTCCGCGCGGATACCGCGTGCTGGCGAAGGTGCCGCGCCTGCCGGAGGGCGTCATCGCCCACGTCGTCGAGCACTTCGGCACCCTGGAGACGTTCGTCAGGGCGTCGCAGGGCGAGCTCGAGGAGGTCGAGGGCGTCGGCGCCGTCCGCGCGCGCGAAATTCGCGAGGGGCTGCGCCGCCTTCAGGAGCAGAATCTGGTCGATCGTTACCTGAATTTGTAAGTTATTCGACGGCGTATCCGCCGTTTTGAAGCAGTTTGTTTGCGAAGAGTACAATATAGATTGATGCTTTCGCCCTCAGACGCCCCGTCTGATAGAATTTTCGCCTCCCGGGGGTGTTTTTAGGCGGGTTTCCGGGGATTCCGGCGAGGAGGTCGAGCGGCACCTTGTACAAAGTTGGAGAGAAGGTCGTGTACCCGCACCACGGTGCGGGGACAATCGTGAGCAGAGACACCCGGCAGGTGGGTGATCAGGAGCGCGAATACCTGACGATCAAGATCCTGCACAACGACATGACGGTGACGATCCCGCTCGACAGCGCGGATCGCGTCGGTCTGCGCAAGGTCATCCAGGAGGAGACCGTCGATCAGGTGATCGAGGTGCTCCAGGGCGACGGCACGAAGATGCCCAAGAACTGGAACCGGCGGTTCAAGCACAACCGCGACAAGATGAAGACCGGCGACATCTTCGAGATGGCCGAGGTGGTGCGCAACCTCGCCCAGCGCGACCAGGAGAAGGGGCTGTCGACCGGCGAGAAGCAGATGTTCTCGAAGGCCAAGCGCATCCTTGCGTCCGAGCTCATGTACGCCAAGAGCATGGACGAGGACGAGGCGCGCGAGTTCCTTGAGGAGGTGCTTGAGGAGATCGGCGAGGCGCGCCGGGCCCGCGCGTAGCCAAAGACCTTTTCACACACCCGGCGCCGGAGGCTGTGAGGCCCAACCGGAGGGCCGGGCAAGACGAACGTTCCGAGGAAGGAGCGGACGATGGTGGTGACAACCCGAATCGTCTTGTCCCTCTTGGGAGTTCTCGGTGCCATCCAGGCGGGGGTGTCTTACGACTTCCTGAACCGATATTCGGCCTCATACGCCTACCCCGCCTTTGGAGTCATCGTGTTCCTGGCCTTCGCCGTCGGCTGGATGGTCGGCGGGCTCGTGGGCAAGGCACTGGTACGGGGATTCAAGAGGGTCGAGCGAGCCGTCCAGACCCGCAGTGCGGGTGAGCTCACCGTGGCCGCGATCGGTCTCCTGGTCGGTCTTCTGGTCTCGGCGCTCCTGTGGTTTCCGGTGCACACGCTGCCGTACATCGGAAACTGGATCATCCTGCCGCTGTTCCTCGTGGTGGGCTACCTGTTCGCCTGGGTCGCGGCGAAGAAGCACCGCGGCATCCTCCGCCTCGTCGGCATCCATCAGCTGACCGACCCCGGGATGCCCGGATCCGGCCCCTCGCTGGGCGAGACGCTCGTCGACACGAGCGCGATCATCGACGGCCGGATCGCCGACATCGTGCGCACCGGGTTCCTGCGCGGCGAGCTGGTGGTGCCGGAGTTCGTGCTGCGGGAGCTCCAACAGGTTGCCGACTCCGGCGATCCGCTGAAGCGGGCGCGCGGCCGCCGCGGCCTCGAGGTCGTGCAGGGCCTCCGGTCCGAGGTGACGGTCGCGACGCCCGAGATCGACTTCCCCGAGCTCGCCGACGTCGACGCGAAGCTCCTGAAGCTCGCGAGGCAGCGCGGCCTTCGCATCCTCACGACCGACTACAACCTGAACCGGCTCGCGCGGATCCAGGACGTCGTCGTGCTGAACGTGAACGAGCTGGCCAATGCGCTCAAGCCGGCGGTGCTGCCCGGCGAGCGGCTCGAGATCCGGCTGATCCGCGAGGGCAAGGAGCACGACCAGGGCGTCGGGTATCTCGACGACGGAACGATGGTGGTCGTCGAGGGCGGCCGTCGCCGGGTCGGCGACACGGTCGGCGTCCAGGTGACGTCCGTCCTCCAGTCGCCGTCGGGGAAGATGATCTTCACCCGCATCGGCGACGACGCCGGCGAATGATGGACGGGAGCGTCTGGGCCGTCGTGGCCGCGGCGGGCGACGGCCGCCGGCTCGGCCGCGACTTGCCGAAGGCGTTCGTCAAGCTCGGCGACCGGCCGCTCGTGGCGCGTGCGATCGACCTCTTCGAGGGCCACCCGCGCGTCGACCGGGTGGTCGTCGTGGTGCCCGAGGGATGGGAGGAGCCGACGGCGCTTCTGGCCGACGAGCTCGCCGCCGGGAAGCTCGTGGCGTCGGTCGCCGGCGGGCCCTCCCGGGCGCTCTCGGTCGCCGCGGGTCTGGCTGAGGTCGACGATGCGGCGAGCGCGGTCCTCGTGCACGACGCCGCCCGGCCATTCGCGCCGGCAGACCTCGTCGACCGGGTGCTCGACGCACTGGAGAACGCCGACGGCGCTGTGCCCGGCGTGCCCGTCTCGGACACGGTGAAGCGGGTGCGCGACGGAGCGGCGGTCGAGACCCTCGACCGGTCCGAGCTCCGCGCCGTCCAGACGCCGCAGGCGTTCCGCGCCGAGGCGCTCCGGCACGCCTATTCGGGCTCGCCTGAGGACATAGCGTCCGCGACGGACTGCGCGCAGCTCGTCGAGCGGACGGGCGCCCGGGTGGTGGTCGTCGAGGGAGCGGCGGCGAACATCAAGATCACAGACGCGGGCGATCTGGAGCGCGCCGAAGCCATCGTCCGGGAGCGCACATGACCGACGACATGCGAGTCGGGATCGGCGTCGATGCCCACGCCTTCGCGGAGGGCCGGCGGCTGGTGCTCGGCGGGGTCGAGATCGACCACGACCGCGGGCTCGTGGGGCACTCCGACGCGGATGTCGTGTGCCACGCGGCGTGTGACGCCATCCTCGGCGCCGCGGGCATGGAGGACATCGGCCACCTCTTCCCGCCGGGCGACCCGGCCTACAAGGATGCCTCGAGCGTCGCGCTGCTCGAGACCGCCTGGGAGCGTGTCCAGGCCGCCGGGTGGGAGCTCGTGAACCTGGATGCGGTGGTGATCCTCGAGGAGCCGCGGCTCGCGCCGCACCGCGACGCGATGCGCGCCGCGGTCGCCGCGGCGCTGGGCGCCGGGCCCGAGCGCGTCACCGTCCGGGCGACGACGACCGACCACCTGGGCTTCAC
>JBOHBE010000230.1:0-2792 GCA_050698235.1 Gaiellales bacterium | reverse complement strand
CAGCAGCCGGTGTTGGTGACGAACAACAGCAACCACTCGATCGACCTGAATCTCCAGCTGGCGGGCCAAGCGGACTACAACATCTCCGGGTGCGGCGGCCTGGGCGGCTTCAACAACCTCTCTGGAGGCAGCGCCTGCACGATCCAGGTCGTCTTCTCGCCGCACGCTTCGGGTCCGCAGAGCGGCACGCTCACAGTCGCCGGCCAGGACGTCTCGCTGACCGGGCGCGGCACGACCAACACGATCGGCGTCGCGCCGGGATCTCTCGGGTTCGGGAACCAGCCCGTGTCCACATCGTCGGCCCCACGGACGGTCACGGTCACAAACACCGGCAGCGAGATCCTGCACGTCGGCACCCCATCTCTCGGCGGCAGTAACCCTCTGCAGTTCACGGTCAGCGACAACTGCCAGGCTGCGTCCCCGCTGTCGCCGGGCGATCAGTGCACGATGACCGTCGCGTTCGCGCCCACGACGCCCGGAGGCATGAGCGCCACCCTCCTGGTGAACTCCGACGCGAACAGCTCGCCGGGCACGGTGAACCTCACCGGCAATGCAACGCCGTCGGCCGTGACCTTCGTGCCGGCACCGGTGCTCTTCAAGCGGTCGCATCACGCCGGCACGTTTTCGACGCCCAAGACGGTCACGCTCACCAACCGCACGAGCGGGCCGCTCACCATCTCGCGAGTGCACCTCGGCGGCCAGAACCCGAACAGCTTCCGGATCACCGGAGGCAACTGCGCAGGGCAGACGATCGGGGCGGACGCGAGCTGCACCGAGACCGTCCGCTTCGCCCCAAACGAGGTCGGGCTCAAGGCTGCGAGCCTGCTCGTGAACGACGACGGCCCCAACGGGCCGCACTCTGTCCAACTCACCGGCACGTCGACCTACCCCAAGGACGACGTGGCCGTCCACGGCGCCGCGGGCTGCGACGCGACGAAGCTCACGTGGCGCCGGGGTGGATCGTCGCGCCGCTTCGATCGCACGGTCATCGTGCGCAGCCGGACGCACATCCCCACGGGGCCGAACGACGGCACGCGGATACCGCACGGTGCCGGTGTCCTGCACGACCGCGGGCTAAGGCATTTCACGGCCTACGAGTACCGCGTGTTCGCGTTGTATCGGTCGCACACGCAGCCCGGCACGCTGAACCACTCGCGCGGGATCATCCTGCGCCTCCGCACCGGCGAGATCTGCACGCCGACGGACGGAGGCGTCATCAGCGACACGACGCCGACCATCTCGTGGCTCAGGCACTCGACCTTGTTCGGGTACTCCTTCCTGATCTTCCACGCGGGCGACCAGGTCCAGCAGAAGCGCTCCGTGCACGCCACGTCGTTCACGCTCAGCGGCCGCCGGCACCTGCACCACGGCTTCACGTACACGCTCTTCCTCTACGCCTACCCGCCCTCGCAGCCCGAGGGCACGTCGATCGGGCGCACGACGTTCCGCGTGCGATAGCCGCTTCTACGGCGGGCGGTAGCCGAGCGCTGCAGCGGCGAAGAGGATGATCTGCGCCGTCGGCGCGTAGACCACGAAGGCGCGGTGCACCCGCTCGCTCCGCAGGCCCAGGTCGGCCATCGCGAAGGCCAGCGGGAACGCGACGAGCCCGAAGCGGCCCGACGACTGGAGCACGCCGGAGAGGAGCGGCATCGCGAAGATGCCGCAGACGTAGAGCGTGTCCTCCCACCGGTTCGGGGCGAACAGGTCGCGCCGCAGGATCGGCACGAGCAGCGCCAGATAGGCGATGAACGTCACCCCGACGATCAGGAAGAAGACGTCGTGCGTGCGTGCGAAGTCGAGGAACTGGTCGGCGAGGCTTACCGGCGGGATCGACGGGTGCCCGCCCCACCGGCGCTGGGCGTGCACCATCGCAAGCGGGTCGCCGACGGTATGCTGGAGCCAGGCGGCATGGGCGGCGAACGCCACCAGAGGCGTGACCGCGAGGGCGATCGAGCCGAACGTCCGGCGCCGCCAGGCCCGAAGCGCGAGCGGCGCGACGAGGGCCAGCCCGGTGACGCGCGTGAGCCCGGCGGCGAACGCGAGCGGGATGGCGGCGGCGTCGCGGCGCCGATCCGAGAGGACGAAGAGCCATGTCGCCAGCGCGAGGAAGAGGCCTTCGGAGTACGCCATGGCGAGCACGAACGCGTAGGGCGAGAGCACGAGGTAGAGGACGCCGCGGCGGGCGTGGTCCTCGCTCAGGCGGTCGCGCGCGAGGACGTACATCCCGAGCAGCCCGACGAGCAGTGCGAGGTTCGAGATGGCGACCGCAGCTACGGCGTCGCCGACCCGCAGCACCTCACGCGTCGTCCAGATCGTGGCCGGGTAGAGAGGGAAGAATGCGAGGTCCTTGCCCGGGTGGTAGCCGGTGTGGGAGATCTTGAGGTAGTAGACCGAGTCCCATCCGGTGATCGAGCGGAAGAACTTCGTCTGCCACGGCTCGAGCGCCCGATGCCAGCCGAGCTGCGTCGTCAGGAGCAGCCCAAGGCTCAAGACCGCGAGGCGGCTGGCCGACCATACGACGAGGACGCGCCGCCACATGAGGCGGTATCGTACTGAGCGGGGTTCGGCGCGTCGTACCGTGCGGATCCCGTACCCGGAGAGGTGGCCGAGCGGCTTAAGGCGCCCGCCTGCTAAGTGGGTATGGGGGGTAAACCTCCATCGAGGGTTCGAATCCCTCCCTCTCCGCTCTTCGCGTTCCCCGCGGCCGTTTGGGCGTCCCGCAGGGGGGGTACTGATGCCATGACCGTCGTCAGATCTCCCCTGGGTTGGGGGGAGTGCGGGCGGCCCGCGAG